>CAZKFU010000042.1:0-7865 GCA_964552165.1 uncultured Acidimicrobiaceae bacterium | reverse complement strand
GCCCATCCGAGCGCCACGTCAGGGTCGGACTCGGAGTCGATGGCCACGACGTTGGCGGTCCACCCTTTGCCGGCGCCTTCGAGGGCGGCGGTACGCGCCGCCGACAACAGACCCGATGCCACCATGGCCGGCCCGGGGCCGTTGCGCCCCAGGAGGTCGTCGGTTTCCACTATGTACACCAACGACTCCCCGCGGGCGGCGCTTTGGCGCGAGGCGACGAAGGCCTCGGTCAGCTCGGCGAGCACATCCTCCCAATCGTCGGCAACGGGACCGGCCCAGAAGATGAGGCCGCTCGCGATCTCGGGAGCGCTGATCCCGCGTGCCGGCGCGATTCGCACTCCCATCAGCTGAGCCAGTCGTCGACAGTGTCGGCGCCGAGCACCGGGGCCGGTGCCCCTGCCCGGGCCGGGCGGCCGTCGATGCGTAGCGGAGAGCCGGTGACTCTGATCATGCCCGCCGCGGGGTGGCGCTGTTCCACCACCATCTCGTGGTGAACGGCTTGCGGATCGGAGAGCGCCTCGCCGATGGTGAGAACTCGCCCCGCCGGTATCCCCTTGTCCTCGAGCACCGAGATCCAGTGCGAGGTCGGTCTGGTGCCAAATACCGAGTCGAGGAGTTCGGCGAGCTCGACGCGGTGGCGTAGCCGGGTCTCGTTGTCGGGATACTCGGCGGCGAGGCGGGGCATGTCGAGCGCTTCCGCCAGCGCCACGAAGTGGCGGTCGGAGACGACGGCAATGGTGAAAAGCCCATCAGCACTGGTGAAGACCTGGTTGGGAGCGAGAAAGGGGCTGGCGGTCCCCGTGCGCTCGGGCTCTGTGTCCCGGTCCAGATAGAGGGCGTTCCACCCTGATTGCGCTGCCATCACCCCGTCGCGGAGTGTCACCACGATATGCCGACCGCTGAGCGGCCTCTCCGCGATGGCGGCCGCGGTCGCCAGGGCGGCGTTGGTGCCCGCCAGGTAGTCGGCGATGGTGGTCGCTGTCTTGTGCGGCGGGTCGTCAGGCTCGCCGGTGATCGAGATCATCCCCGACTCCCCCTGGAAGATGACATCCACGCCTGATCTCCCGGCGTAGGGACCGGTAATGCCGAAGGCGGTTATCTCCGTGAAGACGAGAGAGGGGTTGATCTTATGGCAGCGGTCCAGTCCCACCCCCATCCGCTCCATCGCACCCTGCCGCAGATTGTGGACCAGGGCATCGGCTCTGGCGATCAGCGCCTCCAGCAGCGGACGATCGTCGTCAACGACGATGCTTCTCTTGCCCCTGTTGACTGCCATGAAGAAAATCGACTCGCCGTTGCGGAACGGCCCGAAACGGCGAGCCAGGTCGCCGGCAGGAGGCTCCACCTTGACGACGTCGGCGCCGAGGTCGGCGAGCAGCATGGTGGCGTAGGGGGCGGCGATCAGATTGCCGAACTCCAGCACCCGTAGCCCGGAGAGGGGACCTTCAGACACGCTCAATGATGACCGTGATTCCCTGCCCCACCCCGATGCACATCGTGGCCAGGCCGTACCTCCCCTGACGCCGGCGCAGCTCGTGCACCAGGGTTGTCACCAGGCGGGCGCCCGATGCTCCGAGTGGGTGGCCCAGGGCGATGGCGCCTCCGTTGACATTGAGCCGCTCCTCGTCGACGCCCAGGTGCGGGCACGAGGGGAGTGCTTGCGAGGCGAAAGCCTCGTTGACCTCGAAGAGGTCGATGTCGGCGACATTCAGCCCGGCGCGGTGTAGAGCCTTCTCCGAGGCGGGAACCGGCCCCATACCCATCTCGTCGGGGTGGACACCAGCGGCTGCCGAGGCCAACAGTCGTGCCATCGGCTGCAAGCCGTGCATGTCGATCCCGGCCTCAGTGGCCAGAAGGATGGCGGCTGCGCCGTCGTTCATGGGCGAGGAGTTGCCTGCCGTGACCGTGCCCTCCTTCTGAAACACCGGCTCCAGCGCCGCCAGCGCCTCGAGTGAGGTGTTGGGACGAGGGCCCTCGTCGGTGGCGATGGACCTCCACTCCCGGCGCCTCCAATCCGTCGGGGCATCGATGGGAACAATCTCGTCGGCGAACTTCCCCTCGGACGCGGCGGCGATCGCCTTGCGGTGGCTGTCGAGGGCGAACCGATCCTGATCGTGCCTGCTCACCTGGTATTTCTCCGCAACCACCTCCGCCGTCACTCCTAGGGTGATGGGTGGAAACATCTCTTCCATGCGGGGGTTGACGAAGCGCCAGCCCAGGACCGAGTCCGCAGAGGGCGGGGCACCGGTCGCAAAGCCCCGTTCCTGTTTGAGCGTTACCAGCGGAGCACGGCTCATCGACTCGGATCCGCCGGCGACCATCACCTCGCCCCAGCCGGCTGCGAGCGCATGGGCGGCCCCGGCTACCGCCTCCATGCCCGACCCGCAGAGCCGGTTGACGGTGACGCCGGCAGTCTCTATCGGGAGCCCGGCGAGAAGGGACGCCATCCTGGCCAAGTTGCGGTTGTCCTCGCCTGCCTGGTTGGCCGCACCCCACCTGACGTCCTCGACCGCCATGGGATCGAGATCGGGGTTGCGGTCGAGAAGAGCCCGGATCGAGTGCGCCGCCAGATCGTCGGGCCGGACCAGCGCCAGCTGACCTCCGAGTCTCCCCATCGGGGTGCGGCAGGCGTCGACGATGAAGATGCCGGTCACGGTTGACAGTTGACAGTAGACAGTTCACAGTTGTCCGTGAACCGTGGACAGACCCGACATTCTCCACTTCACCGAGGACGAGGACGCCAACAGGCTTCTGGCAAAGAACGGCCTTGCTCTTCTCATCGGCATGCTTCTCGATCAGCAGTTTCCGATGGAGAGGGCATTCCTTGGCCCCAAGCTTCTCAGCGACCGTCTCGGAGCCGGGTTCGACGCCTCGGCAATCGCCGAGCATGACCCGGATCATCTCGAGGTGTTGTTCCGGGGGCCACCGGCAATCCACCGTTATCCGGCGTCGATGGCACAGCGGACTCAGGCACTGTGCCGGGCAATCGTCGAGGATTATGACGGTGACGCCGAGCGTCTGTGGTCGACAGCCGAATCGGGATCCGAGCTGATGAAGAGACTCCAAGCGTTACCTGGGTTTGGGAAGGCCAAGGCGAGGATCTTCGTCGGGTTGCTCGGCAAGCGTCTGGGAGTCCGCCCCCCGGGATGGGAGGAGACCGCCGCCGACTGGCCCAGCATCGCCGATGTGGCGCAATGGTCCGATGTCGCCGACCTCAGGGCCAAGAAGCGCGCCATGAAGGCCAAGTGAGCCGATAGACCCAATTCCTCTTCAACTTTTCCCGGGGTGATGCCGATACGCAGGGATGGGACAGGAACCCGAGCCGAGGGGAGCCATGCACCTATCCGGCCAGTTGTCGGATTGGCCCATGGCCGACCTGTTGCAGATCGCCCAGGTCACCAAGAAGACGGCTTCGCTCGATATCAAAGGCAACAACTCGGGGCGAGTCCACTTTCGGAATGGACGGGTCGTGGGAGCGGAGCTCGTCGCCGAGGGCGGGACCTACCGCTCGGTTGAGCTCGATGGGGTGTCCGAGATCATCTATGTATTGGCCTCCACCACCGAGGGGGCATTCGCGATGGGGCCCGCCGATGGGATCGAGGCCGAGGGTTATGACTCCGAAGCCGTCGGCGAATCGGTCAAGGCCCTCCAGGAGCTCGAGTCCGAGGTTTCCGAGGCCGGGCTGATCGAGGCGCCTCGAATCGAGCTTGCCACCGACCTGGACGGTGACCTCGCAATTGGCCGAGACGATTGGTCGGTTCTGGCGAATCTGGTGCCTCAGTTCAGCTTCGCCGGCCTCGAGCAGCGACTCGGCAGAGGCGGGGCTGTGCGCGCGGTCCACACCCTCCACCGACTCGGGATCCTGAGGGTCACGGTCGAGCTCGACGAGGGCGTCGAGGAGGGGGCCGCGGAGGGAGCCTGGTTGGACAAGCTGGCCACCCAGGTGGCGACACCACGAGAGGGCGCATGGTTCGAGTCGGGAGGCCAGGATGAGGTGACCGTGAACACCGAGGATCCGGGGACTGTTGAGCTGGAGCCGGCCTCGGCCCCGGTTGATGCTGCAGAGCCCGCAGAGCGAACGGTCAAGGGTGTCGTGGCCTCGGCATCGACGACCCTCACCGGCGGTGTCTACGACGACATCCGGCGTCTCCGAAGCAGGACATCGGGCGACCGCTGACGGCGCTCGGTTTCCAGCCGCGGCTACATCTCGAGCCGAGCCGGCTCGTCGGTATGATCCGACGATGCCCGCCCTCCCTTCGGTAGCAATCCTCGGCGTCGGCGCTATGGGCGAGGCGCTTCTCTCCGGTCTCCTCGCCGCCGGCTGGGACCGTGAGGCGATTTCGCTTTGCATTCGCCGCCCCGAGAGCATTGACGACCTGATAGCCCGATACGGATGCCGGACCTTCCTCGATCCGGTGGAAGCCGTCGCCGATCGTCAGGTGGTGGTTGTCGCGGTGAAGCCCGGCGACGTCCAGGGGCTTCTCGATCAGCTCGGGCATACCCTCGTCACCCCGCACATCGTGGTAAGTCTCGCTGCCGGTGTGGAGACCGAGCTCTATGAGACGGCCCTGGGAGAGGTTGCCGTGGTTCGGGCCATGCCCAACACTCCTGCCTTGGTTGGGGAAGGTGTCACTGCCATCGCCCCGGGGCGGTGGGCAGGCCCCGATGAGCTCTCGTTGGCCGAGGCGGTGTTGGGGGCTGTGGGCGAGGTCAGAGTCATGGACGAAGATCTCATCGATGCCGTCACGGCCGTCTCCGGGACCGGCCCGGCGTATGTGTTCCTTTTGGCGGAGGCCCTGACCGAGGCTGCCGTTCGCGAGGGCCTGCCCCGCGATATCGCCGAGCGCTTCGTCCACAAGACCATTCGGGGAGCGGGGCATCTCCTCACCGAGACCAACACCGGCCCGACTCGGCTGCGCGCCCAGGTCACCTCACCGGGCGGGACGACGGCAGCCGCCGTTCACGTGCTCGAAGAGCGCGGGTTCCGGGCATTGGTGGAGGACGCGGTACGGGCGGCGGCCCGACGATCACGCGAGCTGGGCCAGGTTTGAGCCTCTTCACCAGGGCCGTGGTGGGGGTCACCGACACCGCGCTGGTGGAGCACATGGTGACCAAGACCCGGCCCGGCAAGGCGCTGGCGCGCAGGTTCGTCGCCGGTGAGAGCCTCGACGCGGCGGCCAAGGTCGCCAGGGGCCTCAACGATGGCGGTTTCGTGGTCTCGCTGGACCTCCTGGGGGAGGAGGTCACGGACGAGGAGTCGGTGCAGGGGGCGGTCACCGAGTACGAGGAGTGCATCGACCGGATCGGGGATGAACGTCTCGAGGCCAATATCTCGGTGAAGCTGACCCAGCTCGGGCTCAACATCGACCCCGATCTCGCCGCCGGGGCGATAGGTCGTCTCGCGGCGCGGGCCCAGGCGGCGGCGACCACGGTCACCATCGACATGGAGGACAGCAGGTACACGGCGGCGACGGTGGACATCTACGAGGTGGCGCAGCGCCACCACGGCAACCTGGGGCTCGCTCTCCAGTCATACCTGCATCGGTCGGTGGGCGATCTGACTCGCCTCATGCCGCTCGGGGGCCACATCCGCATCTGCAAGGGGGCGTACGTCGAGCCTCGCCAGATTGCCCACCAGTCCAAGGAAGCCGTCGACGCCGCATTTGCCGAGATGCTTCGAATCATCATGGCCTCACCCGACACCGTGCCGGCCGTCGCCACCCATGACCAAGCGCTCATTGACCTCGCCAAGCGTCTGGCCAAGACCCGGCCCCAGCCGTTCGAGTTTCAAATGTTGTATGGGGTGCGACCGACCCTGCAGCGAGAGCTCGTTGACGACGGCTTCCAGGTTCGGATCTATCTCCCGTTTGGGTCGCAGTGGTACCCCTATCTCACTCGGCGGCTTGCCGAGAGACCCGCCAACGCCTTGTTCTTCGCCCGCTCCGTCTTCGGCCGCTGAGGGTATGTTTCGACGATGACTCGCCGCACTCGGCTCCTAATGGTGCTCACCATGGTGTTGGTGGCGGCACCGGCTTATGCGGCGACGGTCTCCGACGTGATCGAGGAGGTCGAGTTCCGGCGCTATTACGCCGAACCGGGACTTGGCATCGACATCAACGAGCTCGAGTCGCTGGTGACCCAGTACCAGGACATCTCCTTCGTCGCCGTCAGGAGCATTGCGGGGCTCGACGCCGACGAGCTCGCCCGGGAGATACTCGACGCCGTGGGCAGCGGGACGGTCGTGGTGCTCACCCCGAGCGAGGTGGGAGCGGTGAGCTACGACCACGACGACACCCGCCTTGGCCAGGCGCTGGAGGCGGTCACCGATACACCCGGCGACAGCTATCTCACTGATTTTCGCCAGTTTGCAGCGGCTGTCACCGGCGAGACGCCGGCGACAACCATCCCGACGTCGGGAGGCGGAGGGCCGGGAGCCGGCGCCGGCGGATTCCCTTGGGGATGGCTCATCTTCCTTGCCGCCCTCGTCCTCTTCTTCGTTGTCATGGCTCGCCGGAGTCGTCGCACACAGGAGATGGCAGCGGGCGCCCGGCTCGAGGAGGCACGCGATGAGATCCGGGAGCAGATGGCTGTCATTGCCAATCAGATACTGGAGTTCTCGGATCGCGCCGATGGCGGGGATCACCCCGAGGCCATGGAGCACTACCGCCAGGCCTCGGCGGTCTTTGGGGACGCCGAAGACCGCCTGGAGACGGCAGCGGCTCTCGAGGACCTGGAGAAGCTCTCCGACGATCTCGATCTCGCCCGGTGGGAGCTGGAGGCTGCCTCGGCCCTCGCCGAGGGGCGGGCGATCCCACCTCGCCCGGAGTCGGAGAGGCCACAGTCGTGCTTCTTCGATCCCAGGCACGGAGCCGGTGTCGAGGAAGCCGAGATCAGGACCGCCGCCGGCGCCAAGAAGGTGTTGGTGTGCCGCTCCGACGCCGACAAGCTGCGTCAGGGACAGCACCCCGAGCCGAGGACGATGGAGGTGGGAGGTCGGCAGGTCCCGGCCCCGCAGGCGCCGCGTTCACATGGCGGTTTGGGGATGGACTGGATGGACGTGTTCTCGATCATCGTCGGTGGCATGTCGCAGGGGACGCAATACCGTAGGCCGCAACGGCGGCCAAGCCTGGGGTCGATGACAAAACGAGGCTCCGGGTCGGCGCCGTCCGCTCCCGGCGACAGATGGACAGGAGGTCTTGGCGGCCGAACCACGCCGTCGAGTGGGGAGGGTAGGAAGAAGATGGGTCGGGCGCGGCGCCGACGGTGATGGCGTAGAGTCGGCCCAGATCCCGACAGCAGAGAGGAAAGGCCGATGTTCAAGAGAATCTGGGGTTACCTGAGACAGCTCTTCCGCGGGACGGCGGAGAGACTGATGGACCCTGAGGTCGAGATCGAGCAGGCGATCACCGAGGCCCGAAGGAAAGACCAGGAGCTGCGGAACCAGGCGGCGAAGGTCATTGCCCACCGCACCCAGCTCGAGGCCAAAATCGAGTCCGTCGCCGACGACGTGGGCAGGGCGCGGGAGTCGGCCAAGCAGGCGCTGCTCAAAGCCGACGAGTCGAAGCAGGCCGGAGACGAGGCCGGCACAGCCAAATGGACACGTGCCGCCCAATCGCTTGCCATGAAGCTGCAGGCATCGGAGTCCAACCTCGACGGGCTCCGGGATCAGTACGAGATCGCCATCGGTCAGGCGGAGCAGGCCAAGCAGGCGGTGCAGTCGAATGCCATGCGGCTCCAGGAGCTTGCGGCCAAGCGAATGCAACTGGTGGGACAGATGGAGCAGGCCAAGATGCAGGAGGCCGTCAACAATGCAATGGAGTCGTTGACAACGTCGATGGACTTCGAGGCTCCCAGCCTGGAGAAAG
>CAZKFU010000041.1:0-7943 GCA_964552165.1 uncultured Acidimicrobiaceae bacterium | reverse complement strand
CGACCGACTTCAGCTTCACCCGCGCTGGCCCCACCCTCCTGGTCGCGACCTCGTCCACCAGCCCGAGGTGGGAAAGGCTGCGGCCGAACAGAGGGTCGACGATGTCTCCCAGGACGGTGGCGAGCTGATCTTCTGCCATTGATTTCCCCTACGGCGGTAGTGGCTAGAAGGAGTCGGCCACTATAGTTTCGGCTCGGGCATTACCCCTCATGGACACCAAGACGCTCGACCGAAGCATCTCCGATCTCACCTCGGCTCTCGGCGACCCGACCCGCCGGGCGATCTACATCGCGGTGCGCGAGTCAGCGGAGCCGGTGACGACGTCACAAATCGCGGAGCTGTTCGGCATCCACCCCAATGTGGCGCGACATCATCTCGACCGACTCGCGGGCGACGCCTACCTCGCCGTGACACACCGAAGATCGACCGGCAAGAAGGGGCCGGGCGCAGGAAGACCCGCCAAGTGCTATGAGGCGACGGCCAAAGAGGTGAGCGTGCACCTCAAGCCGCGCCGGATCGAGATGCTGGTGGACCTCCTCATCGAGGTGTTGGGCAAGGTGGAGCCTGACAACCTTCCTGCGGTCGCTGAGGAGGTGGGGCGCGGGTACGGGGAGCGGTTGGCCGCCGAGATCGGGGGCCCCGATGACCCCGGATACCCGGAGGCAGTTCGAGCGGTCGCCGCGGCCCTTACCGGCCTCGGGTTCGTCGTCGACCCCGATGTGGAAGGCCAGCGGCTTCTCACCTCATGGTGCCCGTTTGGGGAAGCCGCCACCAGCCACCCTGAGGTGGTGTGCTCGCTCGACCGGGGAATAGTGGCCGGGATGATGGGCCGGCTATCCCAGGCCTGCCAGCCGGTGGTCATCCCTCATGTCAACCTGGAAGACAACTGCGTGACCGAGGTCCCGGTGACCATCGGCCGTTGAGGCCGCTCCCCCCCGGCCCCCCGGTAACCTCAAGCTCAAAAGCCCATCGAAAGGCACCGATGTCCCTCGACCCGTTCCGGGCCCAAGCTCAGCTCGAAACCGCACTCGGCACCCGACGGATTGCCCGCCTCGACGCCGTCCCCGGCTCCGACGACCTCCCCTACTCGATAAAGGTCCTCCTCGAGAGTGCCCTGCGCAATCTGGACGGCAAGTCGATAACCGAGGCCGACGTCAGGCACATCGCCGCATACGACGCCACCGCCGTTGGCGACGGTGAGATCCCCTTCATCCCGGGGCGGGTGGTGCTCCAAGACTTCACCGGAGTGCCTGCGGTGGTAGATCTCGCCGCCATGCGCTCGGCCATCGTGGCCATCACCGGTGACCCCGACTCAGCCGAGCAGGTGAACCCGCTGATCCCCTCCGACCTGGTGATAGACCACTCGGTGCAGGTCGACGCCTTCAACCGTCCCGATGCGCTCATGATCAACTCGGCGAAGGAGTTCGAGAGGAATCAGGAGCGCTACGCCTTCCTCAAATGGGGCCGGTCGGCCTTTGCCAACTTCCGGGTGGTGCCGCCCGGCACCGGCATCGTCCACCAGGTCAACCTGGAGTACCTGGCCAAGGTGGTCTGGGACGACGGTGACTGGTTGTATCCCGACTCGTTGGTGGGGACCGACAGCCACACCACGATGATCAACGGATTGGGTGTGGTCGGATGGGGCGTTGGAGGAATCGAGGCCGAAGCCGCCATGGTGGGCCAGCCGATCTCCATGCTCCTCCCCGAGGTCGTCGGGTTCAGACTCACCGGCAAGCTCGCCGAGGGCGCCACCGCCACCGATCTGGTGCTTCGAGTGACCGAGATGCTGCGCCGGCACGGGGTCGTCGGAAAGTTCGTCGAGTTCCATGGGACTGGGCTGGACGACATGCCGGTGGCCAACCGGGCCACCATCGCCAACATGGCGCCCGAGTACGGCGCCACCGTGGGTTTCTTCCCCGTCGACGAGCAGACGATCCGCTATCTGCGGCTCACCGGCCGCGACGACAAGCTGATCAAGGCCATCGAGACCTATTACCGACAGCAGGGAATGTGGCGTGACGACTCCATCGAGATCACCTATTCGGCGACGCTCGAGCTCGACATGTCAACAGTCACGCCATCCCTGGCCGGCCCGCGGCGTCCCCAGGATCGCATCGCCCTCTCTGCAATGAAGACCCAGTGGGGCAATGACCTGGTGGAGATATTCGAGAAACGAGGCTCTCCCAACGCCGGGCGAATCGAGAACTGGGTTGCCGAGGGCGGCGCCACCGCCGAGCCCACCCCAGAGCAGGAGAGCGGCGCCGATGTCAACGTAGATGTAGACGAGGAGGGGCTTGGCCACGGCGATGTGGTGATCGCCGCCATCACGTCGTGCACCAACACCTCCAACCCCGATGTCATGGTGGCGGCCGGGTTGGTGGCCCGGAAGGCGAGGCAGCTGGGGCTGACCAGCCGACCCTGGGTGAAGACCTCGCTCGCCCCGGGCTCCAAGGTCGTCACCGAGTACCTGACGGCGGCAGGCCTGCTCGAAGACCTGGAGGCCCTTGGCTTCTACCTGGTGGGCTATGGGTGCACCACCTGCATCGGCAACTCGGGCCCGCTTCCCGCCGAGATATCCAAGGCGGTGACGGAGAAGGATCTGGTCGTGGCCTCGGTCCTCTCCGGTAACCGCAACTTCGAAGGAAGGATCTCACCCGACGTCCGCGCCAATTACCTGGCATCGCCGCCTCTCGTCGTGGCGTATGCGATCGCCGGGACAGTTGAGTGGGACCCCATCGGCGAGCCCATCGGGCGCGGCGCCGACGGGTCCGAGATCTATCTTCGCGATCTGTGGCCCAGCCAGGCCGAGATAGCCGAGGTCGTGGCCGCCTATGTCACCCAGCGACAGTTCATCGAGAAGTACGCCGATGTCTTCGCCGGTGCCGACGAATGGCAGGAGATCACCACCGAGGAGTCGGCCCTCTACCCGTGGAACGAGTCGTCGACCTACATCCGGGAACCTCCTTTCTTCATCGGTTTGACCCCGACAATCACCCCCATCTCGCCGGTCACCGGCGCCCGGGTCCTGGCAATGCTTGGCGATTCGGTGACCACCGACCACATCAGTCCCGCCGGGTCGATAGCCGTCGACAGCCCGGCGGGCGGTTACCTCATCGAGAACGGTGTTCAGCCCGCCATGTTCAACAGCTACGGCTCGCGACGCGGGAACGACCGGGTGATGACCAGGGGCACCTTTGCCAACATCAGGGTGCGAAACCAGCTGGCGCCCGGGACCGAAGGTGGCTGGACCACCGACTTTCTCGATGGCCAGGTCAAGCCGATATACCAGGCGGCAGTTCACTATCAGGAGGAGGCCATCCCGCTCCTGGTCTTGGGTGGGAAGGACTACGGGATGGGATCATCACGCGATTGGGCGGCGAAGGGCACGTTCCTTCTCGGAGTCAAGGCGGTCCTTGCGGAATCCTTCGAACGCATCCACCGTTCGAACCTGGTGATGATGGGGGTCCTTCCTCTCGTGTATCGCGACGGGGAGTCGGCGGAGAGCTTGGGGCTCGACGGATCGGAGGCCTTCGACATAGTCGTCGACGATGACCTGCAACCCCACCAGGTATTGCCGGTCATCGCGGTGGGAGGAGACGGGTCGCGGAAGGAGTTCGGTGTCGTTGCTCGTGTCGACACCCCGATCGAGGTCGACTATCTGCGCGCCGGGGGGATACTCCACTACGTGCTGCGAAAGATGGCCTCTGTCTGACGACCCGGCGACGCCGCCGCTTCCCCCGCCACGCCCCAAGCTGACGCTGATCTTTGTTGGTCTGGTGGTTGTGGGGCTCGCGGTGGCGGCCTTGGTCAGAGCTCCCGATGCACAGGCTCCGAACTTCGAGGTGGATCTATTGGAGGGGGGAACCTTCCGGCTCTCCGATCACCTGGCATCAGACCGCCGGCCGGTGATACTGAACCTGTGGGCCTCCTGGTGCCTCCCCTGCCGCGCCGAGATGCCCGAAATCAACACCTTCGCCGCCGCCCACCCTGAGGTGCTGGTGTTGGGCGTCGCCGTCGACGACACCCGTGCCGAGGCCCAGGAGTTTGCCGACGAGGTCGGGGTCTCCTACCCACTCGCATTCGACGAGGGGTCGATGCGACGCGAATACCCCAGTTTCGGGCTCCCCGCCACCTTTGTCATCGACACGCAGGGAAGAATCGTGGAGAGCGTCGACGGAGTGGTCACGGTCACACTTCTCGAGTCGATGGTGCCGTGAGCCGCGAGATCCTCGACTCGTGCCGGCTCAGGAGGTGGTGGCCTCCGCCAGCTTGCGAGCCACCTCGCGGAGCATGGCAACCGCGATGGAAGGCTCGCTGACCAGGAGGTCATCGAGGTCATCGCGCCGGATCGCCAGCGATCGCAAATCGCTGGCAACCGACACCCGTGCCGTTCGGGGTGTGTCGGCCAGCACCGACAACTCACCAACGAATTCGCCAGGGCCCAGGGTGATGCTGGTCTCGTTGGGGAGGTCAACCGTGACCGACCCCTCCTCAATGATGAAGACGCCGGTGCCGGCGTGGCCCCGCTCGATCAGGACCTGGCCCCGGGGCGCCACAAACTCGGTGCTTATCGCGGATATGCGCTCCAGGGCAGCGTCGTCGAGCATGGCAAAGATCGGCACTCTTCGCAGGCTGTCCAGGTTGTCGCTCATGCCGGGACAATAACGGCCGTCTCGCCGCCATCTTCGAGGAACCGCGCGTACTCGAGATTGAGCCCGTCCACCAGCTCGGCAGCGATGATCAAACGCTGCCGCGCAGAGAACTTGGGCTCACATGTGGTCAAGGTCAGCCACGCTCCCGGCCTGTGCTCGGCGACCCAGACATCGGTCGGCAGCACTACTTCGATCCAGCGCACCTGGTAGGTGTGGACCCCTACCGCCGTCTCCACCTCTATCACGTCGCCCTCGGCGAGCTGGTCGAGATCGAAGAAGGGGCGGCCAAAGGTCGTGCGATGGCCGGAGACGACTGCGTTTCCAGGCTGGCCGGGAAAAGCGGTGCCCGGCATGTGACCGGGGCCCTCACGGAGAACGGGAACGGTGACACCCTCGAAGGCGATCACATCAACACCGATCTTGGGAATCCTGATGACCCCGAACGGAGTCCCTTCCTCGGGAGCGTCCTCGGGGTAGTGGACCACCGGCTCGACCTCTTCCTCCTCGGGAGCGACCTCTCGCGGAGGCAGCTGCTCGCCCTCGAGGAAGTTTCGGACTGCCACCTTGGCCTCTGTTTGCGACCGGGCATTGAGAACGTCGGTGAAGTACAACTGGTAGCCGAGATAGCCGAAAACGAATAGGCCCAGCCATACCAGGGTCCATCCCAGAGTCTCTAGTCGCCGCTTCACCGACTCACCTCCCCGCCCACCTCGGCTCTCTCTTCTCTACAAAGGATGCTGTTCCCTCGGCGGCGTCATCGGTGAGAGCGACATTGGTGAGCCCGGCCTCGAGCAGATCGAGATCGGCGTCCAGACCCCGATTGGCGATGGCGTTGAAGCTGTCCTTGCCCATCATCAACGTCGCCGGGCTCCTGGCCAGGAGGCGGCTCACCACCTCGTCGACCATTTCGTCGAGCTGATCTCTGCCAACCACCCGGCTCACCGCACCGAGTCGCTGCGCCTCGTGAGCGTCAAGGAGCCTCCCCGTCATCATCATCTCCAGCACCACCTTGCGGGGCATGGCGCGGAGCAACACCGTCGAGATGATCATTGGCCAGAGGCCGACCCCGATCTCGGGGACACCCAGCTTGGCGTCCTCGACACAGACGACGACGTCGCAGGCCACCGCCAGGCCGAGCCCGCCGGCGAGAGCGTGACCGTTGACCCGAGCCACTGTGGGCTTGCCGCATCGGGCCATGAGCCGGAACAGGTCGGCGAGAGCCCCCCGCTCGGAATGCAGCCCCACCGGGTCGTCGACGAACCCGGCGACGAGGTCGCCTCCGGCCGAGAAAGCCTGTTCCCCGGCGCCGGTGAAGACAATGACCCGCACCCTCTCGTCCGACGCCGCGGCAACCAGATGGTCCCTGAGGGCGGCCATCGTCTCCGCGGACAGCGGGTTTCGCCGCTCCGGATCATCGATGGTGATCGTCGCCCGACCGCCGCCGACCTCATAGCTCACCATGCGATTTCGCTTTCTTGATAGTCCTCGGGTTCCTGATACCGTCGAAGTCCCATGCTATGGCTGGCGATCGTCTTGTTCCTCGCGCTCGCCATCGCCGTTCTCCGGGGCGGCCGGCTGGCGAACCTGGGAGATATCGAGCTTCGCCTGTGGTGGCTTCTTCCGGTGGGCTTCCTCCTCCAGTTCGGGACGGCGTGGATCCCCGAGGATGCCACCTGGTCCGAAACCGCCGGCCTCGCCATGATGCTCGGCTCCTTCGTCCCATTGATGGCGCTGGTGATCATCAACCGGAACCGCCCCGGGATGTGGCTGGCAGGGGTGGGCGTACTGATGAACTTCACGGTCATCCTCGTCAACGGTGGCATGCCTGTCCTGCTCGGCGCTGCCGAGGCAGCCAGCGGGTTCGCAACCTCGAACCCCGAGATCGGCGGCTCGTTCAAGCATGTGCCTCTCGACGAGAGCTCGCGTCTCACGTTTCTCGCCGATGTCATCCCGCTGCGCATCGCCGGGCACAGCCAGGTGATCTCGCTCGGTGATGTGTTTCTCGCGGTGGGGCTGGGCAGGTTCCTCGAGCACGAGCTGCGACGGCCGGTGCGCTGGTTCAAGAGGGGCGCCCACGCGCAGGCCGGGTCGGCGGCGCGGAGATGATCAAACCCGGACCGGGTTGAGGACCCCTCGGTATTCGAGCACCCGTCGCAGCGAGCTGACCACGGCGGGGTCGTAGGCGTAGCTGATCCCCTGATGGAGGGTCTCCAGGGCCCCCAGCGGCGACTCCCCATCCCTGTGGACCAGCCAGTCGTAAGCGGCCACTACGCGGATGATCCTGCTCACCGCGCGCAATTCTGGGTCGTTCTCCTGGCCCGGTCGCCGATAGGGCTCGTACTGGTTGCGAACGGACGCCGCGATGCGATCCAGATAGGGAGCCTCGGCGATGATCTCGGCGCTCCAGCGGGCGATGTCGTCGTCGGTGTATCCCATCTTGAGGATGTTGGGCTCGTTGAGGCTTACCCGGCCAATGTCGTGCATCAGACCCGCGTACTCGAGGTCCTCGACCTCGAATGGGGACAGACCCATGTCACGCCCCACCGCCACTGCCAGCGAGGTGGTCCGATCGGCGTGGCCGTCCACCCCCAAGCCAGAGACCTCGGGAATGCGAGCGAGGGCCCTGATTGTCTGCTTGTAGGTGACCTTGGTCTCCTGGAAGCGCCGAAACGCCGAGTGGGCGAAGAGATAGGGCATGACCGCAATGGGGAGTGCCCACCACCCGACGGGCACGAAGATCTCACCAAACAAGGCACCGGTGGCCACCAGGCTCAGGAAGACGTTGAAGTCTTGGAGCGCGCTCAGCGCCAGGTAACGGTGGGAGAGGTCCCGAGGGCGAAATGTGAGCGAGGCTCGAAGGAACACCTCGACCAGGAGCCAGGCCGCGGCGGCGACGACAAATGGGAGCAAGTCGTCCCACCCCCCGGTGAGACCCTCGAAGAATCGCTCGCGAAAGTAGGTGTATACCGCGGCGTAAGCCGAGAACCCGCAGAGCCTGCGGATGACCACGGGAAGCACGTCGACGTGCTCCTCGCCACGGGATAGCCGCATTGCCCACACACCCGCCAGACCGAACCCGTAGGCGGAGAGCGACCCTGCCAGGTCCGGGCTTTGACCGCCGCCGAGAACCAGGGGGGTGGCGGCGGCCACCGCAACCCCCATCGTGAAACGGTTTCCCGAGCTCGAGGTTGCCACACCGATCAGCGAGGCGATGACTATCGCCGCCGCGGCCAGCGTGATCGCCACCGGCGATGACTCGGCCTCAGCTCCCGCCACGAAACCGAGGCCCAA
>CAZKFU010000040.1:3072-8072 GCA_964552165.1 uncultured Acidimicrobiaceae bacterium | reverse complement strand
GGCTTCGGGTTTGTGGTTCCGGCGGTGGCCCAAAGGCGGATCCTAGGGGTGTCGCATCTCTCGCAGAAGTGGGAGGGACGGGTGCCCGATGAGCGCTTCGCCCTGCTACGAGCTTTTGTGGGGGGTCCCCGCAACCAAGACCTGGCCCTCGCCGACGAGGAGCTCTTGGAAGCGGTGGTCCTTGCCGAGCTGGCGGCGATCGTCGGGATCACCGCCCAACCTCTCTTGCGCCGGACCCACCGCTGGGAGGGCGGGCTTCACCAATACACCCTCGGCCATCTCGATCGTGTGGCCCGTGCGGAGTCGGCGTTGGCTCCTCAACGAGGGGTCGCCCTGGCAGGGGCCGCCTTTCACGGGATCGGGCTCAACGAATGTGTCGCCTCGGGGCGGGATGCCGCGGAGAAGGTGCTTGCGGGAATGAGCCCTGCGAACCTGCGTCGATTTCGCTCGGATATGGATGCCAGAAGCTGAGGTTTGCACATCGGCGACGGTCAACCCGTTGCCAGCCGCCGGGCTCGAAGCAGCATCAGGTGATCGTCTTCGTGGATCACCACGTAGTCATCTCTGATGTCCTCGAAGACGGCGCCGTCGACATCGGAGAGAGCTGACTCGGGCGGCAGGATCAGGTATTCGACGGTGTCCGCCTGGGGGAGCCGCTGCCCGTTCAGATCCCCGTTTCCCCAGTTGGTGGCCCGATAGGGATTGGGGTACTCGTAGATGTGGGTGCGGTGCACCAGGTGCGAGATGAACCGGTAGTGCGAGGAGACCACGGCGTCGTCGGGTATGAGCTCGATCGCCGCCCGCGCCGATACCGCGATCGGCGAACCGGGATTGGCGCTTGGTCCCGACCTCATGCTTCCCGGCAACGGGCCCCACCAAAAGGCCGACATCAGGACCGTCCACACCAAGGCGTACCAGGCAACCACCCGGGTGCGGCCCTTCATCCGCGCCAGTGCGGTGATGGTCGCCAGGGCGAGGACGGGCAGGATCAGGGTGTCGTAGTGGTAGCGGATCTGGTGCTGATAACCAAAGGTGCTGACAAGGTTGGAGCCAAGAGGACCGATCGCTATCAACATCACCTCGGGTGCCAGCAGCGGGAGGAGGGCGAGAGGCGCCAGCAGGGTCCAGAGATACCACGGGCGGCCGTCACTCAGCAGATATGAGAGAACGTCTCCCGGCTCGGTGAAGAGGGTGGACATGAGGCCCCCGACCCCCCCGAAAGGGATCCGTCCCGCGTACAGCGTCCCCTCGCCGAAGAACGCCAGTACCACGTACACCGCGAACAGGAAGTACCCAACCGAAACCGCCGAGGTGATGATCCCCATCTTCTTTGAGTAGCGGACCGCCACGTAGATCCCGAGAACGAATGTCAGCAGCGCCACGTCCTCCTTGACGAGGAGGAGAAGCCCGATGGAGACGAAGTACCACCTCCAGCGCTGCCGAACCATGAACCAGAGGGCAAAGGTCAGCAGCGGCACCTCGAAGGAGTCGGGGTGGAAGTTCTCGAGGTTGGTCCAACCAAGCGCAGGTTGGAGAAGAAAGACCACCGCCACCGCGGCGGCGGGACGCTCGTCGCCTATGAGGTCGCGGCCCAGCAGGAAGACGGGGAGGGCCGCCACCCCGATCGCCACCGCCTGGGCCACCATCAGCACCACCCCGGAGGGAAAGACCCAATACAGCGGGACCAGCGGCAGCAGGATGAAAGACGTGTGATCGCCAAATAGATGAAGGCCCCGTACCGTCACGAACGGCTCCTGGAATCGGCTCAGCAGCCAGACTCCTTGGTCGAAGATCCCGAAGTCGAACCCGAAGACGTTGAACCCGAGGTAATTGCCGACCGAAAGCGCCCCGTAGACCACGATGTAGAGGCCGATGGCGACGGCGACGACCTGCCGTGCCCGTTGGCTGGTCCGCATCGTGGCCACCGGGTCAACGCCCCGGGCAAACCATCCCCGTGGGGTCGCCCCGGTCGAGGCGACAGACGTCGCTTGTGTCACCGCCTTGAGACTCCCTGCGGGATGTGAGGGTTCCCGAGAATAGGCGCTACGGCGTATGAGGGGCAGGCTGGGAGCCCTCGGTCTCGGCAGGGCCAAAGGTGTCGCGCCACAACACGGTGGTGAGCAGCCATACCGCGGTTCCGATGATCAACAAGGGCATGGTCCGGGCCACCCCCTCGTAGGTCGCCTCAGTCGCGCCCAGCCACCCTCCGAGGAGGGCACCCAGAGGCAGCGTCATCCACCCCATGGCCCGAGCTGCGGTGACCACCCTCCCCAGCATCCCCGGAGCGGCATACTGCTGGCGGATCGTCGTCAAGGGGACATTGACCACCGATATCCCCACCATCCACAGCACCTGGAGGGCGATCGCCAGCAGACCGTAATTGGTGTAGACGACGGCGAGAAGCCCCAGACCGGCCAGCATCATTCCGGCGATCAGGCTTCGCCCCAACCCGAGCCGCCTTATGAGAGTCGGCGCCAGCAACGCTCCCAGCAGACCCCCGGTGCCTAGGGCGCCGAGGAGGATCCCGATCTCGGTGTCGGTGCGGGTGAGGATCACAGTCCCGGCCAATACCACGAACGTGGCCTCGACGAAGCCAATCACCAGGTTGGGAACGGCGGCGGCGATGGTGGTGACCCTAAGCCTTGGCTCCGACCAGATGTGTGCCAGCCCTCGCCTCGTCTCTTCGAGGAAGGTCCCGGGGTCGGGCAGCACCACCTCGGATTTCGCCACCCTTCCCACAAAGCGCAGCGAAACCGCCGATGCGATGAAGGTCAGTCCGTTCAAGAAGAGGCCGAGCCCGGGTCCGCCGGTGGTTGCCGAGAGTATCCCCGCCACCAAAGGGCCGACGGCGAACATGACCTGCTGGGATGCCGCCATCAGGCTGTTGGCGGTGGGGAGCTCATGGCGGGGGACGAGGGCGGGGATCATGGCGTACAGCGCGCCATCGAAAAAGGTGGTGCAGGAGCCGACGAGAAAGGCCACGACGAACACGGTTGATATCCCGTAGCTGTCGAGATTGGCGACGAGGTAGAAGAACGCGGTCGCCCGGATCAGGTCGGCAGCGACCATCACCGGTCTCAGGTGCCACCTGTCGAGCAGCACTCCTCCTATGAGGCCGACGATGAAGGCGGGGAAGGTCTCCAACGCATATGCGATCGAGAAGTCGAGCACCGACCCCGACCCGGACTGCTCCTGAATGTAGAGAACCAGGAGGGGGAGTGTGAGAAAGGCGATATAGGTGCCGAGCTGGCTGACGGTATGCCCCACCCAGAGCGCGCCAAAGCGGCCACCCAGTCTTTTGATAGACCGTGGATCCACGAGACGCCACCCTAACCGTGGGCGGGTCGCGAAGGAACCCCTAGCTCACACCGAAAGAGGGTGCCCCCCCGGGCACCCTCTTTCGACTCTGGTCCAGGTTGCGGTGCTCAGGGAGCAACCACGAGCCGGTCGGCGTATATGTTCTGGTTGCGGTTTCCGGTGCTGTTGCTCTCGCTGGGGGCAGGATCGAGCTCACAAGGGTTGACATCCCGGTTGTCTGCCCACGCCACATGGACGATGTGGTTCGAACCATCGAAGCGAGCCGCCAGCTCGATGTAATCGCCATGGAAACCGACCGTCCCCCCGCCGAACATACGGCAGTTGGGGTTGTGGCTGATGTCCGTCACCCGGACGTTGTGGCTGAAATCGGGATAAGCGATCGCTCCGGTGTTGCTAGACGCATAGAAGACGTCGAGGTCGTTGTTGTCGGCTGCCGGATCCCCGGGACTCCCGCTGTTACGGAAGTCGTACCAGGCAACGTGCAAAGCCCCATTGCTGACGGCGATCGCCGGCCAGAACTGGTGTTTGTTGGTCCCATCGTCGTTGACGACCACCGGCGCCCCCCAAGTGGCCCCCTTGTCGATCGAACGCGACACGAAGATGTCCGCATTGGCGGGCTCACCTGCCAGCGCCATGAACGCCACATAGAGGACATTGGGATCGGTGTCGTCTGTCGCCACCCACGACTCCGTCGGTGTCCGGAAGGTGAGCCCGGCCGCTTGTCGTGGCATCTCGGCGAAGGTCGCCGCCGTCACCGGCTTGGAGAAGGTGCGACCGCAGTCGTCGGATCGGACCACCTGGAGCTTCACCGTGGGGTCGCTGGAGGTGGGGAAGGTGCGGTACGAGACGAAAACGGTCCCGTCGGGAGCGACACTGATGTGTGACCCCTGCGTTGCGTTCGTTCCGTCCGCCCCCTTGTTGGATATGGGTTTGGGAGCCGAAAAGCTCTCGCCACCATCCGTGGAACGTGAGAACACGATGGGGAAGGCACCCGCCAGACCCGTGAACTTGGTGAACGTGTAGTAGACGTTGCCCAGACACTCGCTCCCGGAGTGGGTGTCGACTGCCTGCCAGTTCTTGTCGGGGAACAACCCGGCGAACCCAAACGGCTGACCCGGTGGGACGGCGAAACCAACGGCACCTGTGCCAACGATCGTGGTGAAGGCGTAGGTGAAGTTGGGTGGGTTTGCCGCCGAGTTGGGTGTGCTTATGCCACCAGCGGTCCCCGGTGTGTAGTCGTACCGGGCAATGTAGGCGACGGTGTCGAGCGGCTTCTCGTCGGGCTGGAAGCTCCTGTTGAAGGCGATTCCGCCGACATACAGGTTTCCGTCGGCGTCGAAACGCACCACTGGATCACCCGATCCGTCGAGCCCCTTCAACGGGGAGGCCACCCCGGCCGGCGATGTGTCCGAGGGAAAGCCGGGCACCATCGTGTTGAACCAGGTGTCCCCCTGGTCGTCGGATATGTAGAACCCGAGCCAGGCGTCGCCAAACACCGGCACCATCGCGTAGTCGTTGGCGCCGACCGCGACGATGTCTGGATTAGCCGGGCTGATCGACACCGTCGTCTCGTTGGCTTGGCGGTTCTGTGCGTCGAAGCTGGGGGTGGGTGTGCCCCCGTCGACGTTGTTGTTGTCGTTGGTCACCTTGACGTCGATGCCGTCCACGGCGTGGGTGGCTCC
>CAZKFU010000040.1:0-3062 GCA_964552165.1 uncultured Acidimicrobiaceae bacterium | reverse complement strand
GCGACAACATGGTGAGGGCAGCGAGAACTGCTAAGGCCACCCGAGCACCGGCAGGTCGACGAAGTCTCATGACTCGTCCTCCTTGATCGTGTGAGGTTGTGTCTACCCCTCCGGGAGAGCCATGAAACATGGAAGAGACCCTTGCTCGATCGACACCGCCGGTGTTCACCGAGCGCGAACCCTTGTTAGATTGCCCTGTCATGGCCGACCCACGGGAGATCCCACAACTCACCTCAGAGCTCTTCGAGATATCGAAGGACTATCTCAAGCAGGAGACTATCGGACGAGCGCGCCGGCTGGGACGGAACGCCGGATTGGGATTGGGCGGCGCCGCCTTCCTGGCGCTGGCTTCGATCTTCTTCACCCTGGGTTTGTTCGCCTTGCTCCGGGTGGTTCTACCCGATTCACCTTGGTACTCGGTCTTGGCGCGACTCCTGACCGCGGTGGGCGCCGGGGCCACCGGTGGCGCTGTCGCGTGGAGGATGACCCGCTGATGGTCTCGCCGGCCGACATCGAGGCCAAGGCCCGCGAGTTGGCAGATGCCGTCGAGGCGACGAGGCAATCGGCCAGAGACACTGCGGTGTTGGCCGGAGTCGCCATCGCGATCCTCGTGGTCGTCGCCTTCGTCATGGGACGCCGCCGCGGGAAGCGCAACAAGGCCCTGGTCGAGGTCTACCGGGTCTGAGATCGGCGGCGCCGGCTTCGACCCGCTGGCTTGGCTACCTCGATCTTGGGATCCCCGCGACGTGTGTTGTGAATGACGACGGCGCTGCCCGGTGCCAGCTCCCGGCGGTAGATGAGCCTCTTGCCGGGGGCGGTCCTTCTCAGCCACCCCGCCGCCAGAAGCCCCAATCCCAGGAGGAGCTGGCGTTGATCTCCACGGCGCAGGCCACCCCAGGCGCGGGTGGCACCCATGGTGGTGAAGTCGCGGCGGAGTCCAAGCCTGGTAATGAGGCGACGCATCCGTCTACCGTTTACTCCTCCCGGCCCAGGTAGTCAACACCGATGAGAAACAAGACGATGGTACAGGCAGTGGTGTGGACGGTCGTGATCGGGCTGGTTCTCACCATGGTGGCCGGGGCAATCTCGTTGTTCAGCTGAGAGGCGTGCATGCACCCGTTCCAGGCCGGCGAGCCGCTGCTCCTCATCGACGAGAAGGGGAGAAGGTTCCTCCTTCACCTCGAGTCCGGCCGTACCTTCCAGTTTCACCTGGGCTCGATCGAGCACGATGACATCATCGGCGGCTCGGATGGGTCGTGGCTCACCACCAGCGGCGGCGCCGCCATGCTGGCGGTGCGGCCCCGGCTCGCCGACTTCATTCTCAAGATGAAGAGAGGCGCCCAGGTCGTTTACCCCAAGGACATCGGCCCGATCCTGATGTGGGGCGATATCGCACCGGGGATGACCGTGCTCGAGGCAGGGACCGGCTCCGGCGCATTGACGCTCGCCCTCACCCGCGCAGTGGGTGAGTCGGGGAGGGTGGTGTCGGCAGAGCTGCGGGCCGACCACGCCACCCATGCTCGCAGGACGATCGAGCGATGGTTCGGAGAGATACCTCCGCAACTCGAGTTGAGAGACGGAGACGTGGAGGCGATGGTCGCCGAGATCAAGCCAGACCGGGTCGTGCTCGACATCCCGGAGCCATCACCGGTGGTGGAGGCAGCGGCCGAGTCCCAGCCGGATGGCGGAATCCTCATCAGCTACCTTCCGACCGTGCCCCAGGTGCAGACCCTGGTCGATGCCGGGGACCGCTCGGGGGGCTTCGCCGAGATCGAGGTGAAGGAGTTTTTGCTCCGCGACTGGAACGTCTCGGGTCGAAGCGTGCGACCGGCACACTCGATGGTCGGGCACACCGGGTTCTTGGTATTCATGCGTAAGGTGGCGCGCCGCTGAATCGCGGCGTCTCGTTTGCCGATAGAGACAGCGACCTTGTTGACTCGGTGGCAACCGACGAGATAGGTCGCGTGACATCTGCAACCATTTCTTATACTGCCCAAAGGGCTACCGAGCCAGGAGGAAGCCATAGTGGACGACCGTCGTAAGGACCAAGACACCGTCATCGAGTTGAGACAGCTCGTCGCATCGCTCGAAGACGAGGTCGTGAGCCTCCGCCGCCGTCTGCGCCAAGGCCCCGATCGAGCCTCCGAGATGGAGAGCGAGATCGCCTCCCTGAGGGAGCGCCTGGATCGCACCGCTGATCAAAACGACAAGCTTGCCGCGGTGCTGGAAGAGGCACGGGAGCAACTCGGCGTCCTCCGCGCCGAGGTGGAGAAGCTCACCTCACCTCCCAACAACTTTGGCTCGGTGGTACAGGTCAACACCGATGGATCCGTCGACGTGATCACCGGCAACCGCAAGCTGCGGGTCGCCGCCCAACCCAACGTAGAGGTCAAGGAGCTGCGTAAGGGCCAGGAGGTCCTTCTGAACGAGGCATTCAACATCATCGATGTCCGAGCATTCGAGCTCTCGGGGGAGGTGGTCAGGGTCCGCGAGCGTCTCGACGACGATCGGATCGTCGTGCTCGCCCACGGAGACGAGGAGCGGGTGCTCACCCTGGGTGAGACCATGACCGATGTGCGGCTCCGTCCCGGCGACTTCGCCCGGGTCGACACCCGCACCGGCATGATCCTGGAGAAGATGGAGCGTCCCGAGGTCGAGGAGCTCGTCCTCGAGGAGGTCCCGGACGTCACCTACCACGAGGTCGGCGGCCTCGCCGAGCAGCTCGAACAGATCCGTGACACTGTCGAGCTGCCTTACCTGCACCGCGACCTGTTCCGCGAATACGAGTTGGAGCCACCAAAGGGAATCCTCCTCTACGGCCCTCCGGGGTGCGGCAAGACCCTGATAGCCAAGGCAGTGGCCAACAGCCTCGCCAAGAAGGTGTCGGAGCAGACGGGCAGCCCGGACGTCAGGTCGTACTTCCTCAACATCAAGGGACCGGAGCTTCTCAACAAATGGGTGGGCGAGACCGAGCGTCAGATAAGGCTCATCTTCCAGCGCGCCAAGGAGAAGTCGGATGAGGGTGTCCCTGTCATCGTCTTCTTCGATGAGATGGACTCACT
>CAZKFU010000039.1:3795-8106 GCA_964552165.1 uncultured Acidimicrobiaceae bacterium | reverse complement strand
TCCGCCCGCTTCCTATTGGTGCCAGCGCCGGGGGGCTGGCAATGGGCCAGGACACCACAAGCGCCGGACCGGAGGGGTATCACATCCCGGTCCTGGTCCACGAGGTGTCGGAGCTGATCGCTCCGATACTGCCGGGCGTGGTTGTCGACGCCACTTTCGGCGGCGGCGGCCACAGCCGCCAACTGCTGGATGAGTTTGGAGGAGACGTGACGATCATTGCTGTGGATCGCGATCCCGAGGCCGGGGAGCAGGCTACGCGTATCGGAGTGCGGTTCATCGAGGGCAAATTCGCCGAACTCGACACCCTCGTCGAATCCGTCGAACCGGTCCGGGCCGTGCTCTTCGATCTCGGAGTGTCCTCACATCAGGTCGACTCCCCCGAGCGCGGCTTTTCCTATCACCACGCCGGGCCTCTAGACATGCGGATGGGGCCCGACGCCGAGCTCAGCGCAGCCGAGGTGGCCAACGAGTGGGCCGAGGAACGACTGGCGACGTTGATCAGGAGGTACGGCGAGGACCCCGAGGCGAGGCATATCGCGGCTGCGATAGTCGCTGCCCGTCCAATCGCCGACACCGCGCAACTGGCCGCGGTGGTGGCATCGGCCGTCCCCGCGTCACGGCGAAGGGTTGGTCATCCGGCCCGCCGGACCTTTCAGGCGATTCGGATAGCGGTCAACGCCGAGCTCGACGCACTCATCGCCGGGCTGGATGCGGGAATCGAGATGTTGGAGCCCGGTGGTCGCATCATCGCGATCTCCTATCACTCCCTCGAGGACAGGATCGTCAAGCGTCGTCTTGCGGCCGGCGCCACCGGTTGCGTCTGCCCTCCCGACCTTCCGGTGTGCGGTTGTGGACGTACCTCCGAGCTCCGGCTTATCACCCGGCGCCCGATCCGACCCACGCCCGAGGAGGTCGCGGCCAACAAGCGCTCCCGGTCGGCCAAGCTACGGGCCGCGGAGAAGGTGGCGGCATGACCACGCATCCGCTACGGCTACCGCGGCGAGGTAGAGATCTGCGTGTTGTGCCAGGTGCGGGCCGGCGACGCCCCGCGGTAGCCCCGTGGATGATCATGGCGCTGATCGGCGTGGTGGCCTTTCTCGGTCTCGGATTCGCCCAGACCTCGCTGGACCGATCCGCCTTCGAGCTCAGCGAGCTCAACCGGCTCATAGAGGCGGAGGAGGATATCAATCATCGTCTGAGCATCGAGGTGGCAGCACTGGAGAACCCGGCGCGCATCGCCGACCTCGCCAAGGAGATGGGCCTGGTCATCCCCAAGGATCGCCGTCAGCTGCTGGTTGATGGTGTCATCCGCGAGGGGACCACTGCCGTGGTTGGCAGTGGTGGCGGAGAATGAGCAGTCTGGTGGCCATGAGGAGAGAGATCGACTGGGCGGATACCGGGCAGCTCACCAAAGCCGGCGCTCCGCCAGGGCACTGAGATGGGCGGCCGCGCCGCCTTCTCCTCGGCAACCGTCCGCCTCGGGCTGTTCCTGGTCGCGCTTCTTCTCGCCTGGGGCGGGATGGCGCTGCGATTGGTACACGTTCAGGTAGTGCAGGCTGCCGAGCTCTCCGAGATGGGACTCAGCCAGCGGCTGGTCTCAGAGGAGCTGGCGCCGCAGAGGGGGAAGATCTTCGACCGTCAGGGTGACCTCCTGGCAATGACCGTAGAGGCCCAAACCCTCTACGCCGTTCCCGGACAGGTGACAGAGCCGCTGTTCGTGGCGCAACAGGTTGGCGGGCTTTTGGGCGCCGACAGCGACACCCTCATGGACCGGCTCACCTCCGACAAGAGCTTTGTCTATATCAAACGCCAGGTGGACCCGAAGGTGGCGCAGGTCGTGATGGATCTCGAGTTGGACGGTGTCTACACGTTGCCCGAGGCCAGCCGGGTCTATCCCGCTGGGGTTTCCGGGTCGCATGTGGTTGGTTTCGTCAACATTGACGGCGATGGTCAAGAGGGCCTCGAGCTTTCGTTCGACGACCTGCTGCGCGGTGAGCCGGGACATGCCATTTTCGAGCGTGACCGTCGGGGGAGAGCCATACCCCAGGGCAGGTCTGAGATCACACCTGCCGTGCCCGGCTCAGACCTGGTGACCACCATCGACCTCCCTCTTCAGTACGAGGCGCAGGGCTCCTGCAACGAGGCGCTGGAACGAACAGGTGGCACCGAATGCTGGGTCGTTGTCCTCGCCGTCGAGACCGGTGAGATCCTGGCCATGACCGGAGCACCCGGCTTCGACCCGGCGACCAGACAGTCCGCCGACGGGAGCGGGTTCTCTAACTTCATCGTGCGCGGGATTTTCGAACCAGGCTCGACCCAGAAGCTGATCACCGTCTCCGCGGCGCTGGAGGAGGGAGTGGTGTCCGTGGACACCCTTTTCGAGCAGGTCGGCGACACCCTGGAATTGCGTGAGGGAGCCTGCAAGAGGGACGACGACGACATCCACGGCTGCTATCGCGATTTCGAAGAGCACGAGGCCGCCGACATGACGGTCAGCGAGATATTCACCAAGTCATCCAACGTGGGCACGATCTCCATCGCCGAGAAGCTGGGCCAGGCACGACTCATCGAGTACATCGAGAAGTTTGGGCTCGCCGACCCCACCGGCGTGGAGTACAACGCCGAGGCCTCCGGGTTACTCAACTTCGCCGCAGGATGTGAGACGTGTTGGGCGTCGGCTGCGATCGGTTATTCGGTGGCGGCAAGCCCATTGCAAATGGCGGCGGCGTTCGCCGCTGTGGCCAACGACGGTATGTGGGTCCAGCCGCATCTGGTGGCGAGCATTGTCGACTCCCAAGGGGCGATGACCCTCACCGAGCCGGAGAGCCGCCGGGTCCTATCGGTGGGGACCGCCATGGTCATGAGAGACCTGTTGGCCGGGGTAGTCGAGGGCGGCACCGGGCGGGGCGCGGAGGTTCCCGGCTACCGCGTCGGGGGAAAGACAGGCACCGCCAACAAGTTGGGCGAAGATGGCCGTTACACCACAGCCACTCGAGCCAGCTTTGTCGGCATGGCTCCGATCGACGACCCCAAGTTGGTGGTGGCGGTGATCATCGATGAGCCGTCGCATGAGTTCAGGACCGGCGGGCTGGCCGCCGCTCCCACATTTGCTGCGGTGATGGAGCAGGCGCTGCACAGGCTGGGTGTAACTCCGGACGCCGCTGATGGCTGAACCGCTCGGCGCCCTTGCGGAGTCCGTCGGAGGCAGGGTCCTGGGCGACCCTGCGGTGATGATTGGCGACGTGACCCACGACAGCCGGGAAGCGGGGCCGGGAACCATGTTCGTGGCGGTGCGGGGATTCTCCTTCGATGGACATGACTTCATCGAAGCGGCGGTGGCCGCGGGGGCTCCGGCGATTTGTGTCGAGGTCGAGGCAGACGCTTCCATACCGCAACTCGTCGTCCCCGACACTCGGAGCGCCTTGGCGCCATTGGCAGCCATGGTTCACGGTCACCCATCGCGTGGTCTGGCCGTCGTTGGGATCACCGGCACCAACGGTAAGACCACTGTCGCCCACATGTTGGAGACGATGTTTGCGTCGTCCGGTCGGTCCGCCGGCCTGATAGGAACGATCGAGACTCGCATAGCGGGCACCCGGGTGCCGGCTGTTCGAACCACCCCCGAGGCGTCCGACTTTCAGAGACTCCTGGCCGAGATGCTCCGCAGAGGTGTCGAGGTGGTGGCGTGCGAGGTGTCCTCACATGCCCTGGAGCTGGGCCGAGTGGACTCCACTCATTTCAAATGCGCTGCGTTCACCAACCTGTCCCAGGACCATCTCGACTTCCACGGAACTCAGCTCCGATACCGGCGAGCCAAGGAACGTCTCTTTCTCGAGATGGATGTGGAGCAGGCGGTGATCAACATCGACGACCCCACAGGCGCCGAGATCGCCTCAAAGGCGAGTGTCCCGGTGTTGACCGTTGGCGCATCTGGGGACATCGCCGCCGTCGATATCTCCGCGTCGAGAGCGGGGTCGGAGTTCACGCTGGTCACACCCCAGGGCCCGACGCGGGCACGAATTCGCCTTGCGGGAGGTTTCAACGTCTCCAACGCACTGGTAGCCGCCGGTTGCGGGCTCGCGGTTGGTCTCACCAACGACGAGATCGTCACCGGATTGGAGAGACTCGACGGCGTGCCTGGCCGCTTCGAGGTGGTCTCCGAGGACGATGGTGTCACCGTCATCATCGACTACGCCCACACTCCGGAGGGAATCACCGAGGCGGTGTCCGCGGCCCGTGTCCTGGCAACCGGTCGGGTGATCGCCGTGGTCGGCGCCGGAGGAGACCGCGACCGCGAGAAGCGCCCGCTGA
>CAZKFU010000039.1:0-3785 GCA_964552165.1 uncultured Acidimicrobiaceae bacterium | reverse complement strand
GCCAAGGCCCTGGACACGCTGCGGGGGATGCTGCCGGCGGCGACCGCCTCCAACTGCTGCGGATCTGCTGATCGTCACCTCGGACAATCCGCGATCGGAATCTCCTGACCAGATAGCCGATTCGATCGAGTCGGGGATACCCGCCCCCGCCTCGTGGCGGCGAGTGTTGGACCGCCGCTTGGCGATCGCGGAGGCCATAGCCGCCGCCGGAAGCGGCGATGTCGTCCTCATATTGGGCAAGGGCCATGAGCAGGGACAAATGATCGGATCCCGGCTGCTGCCATTTGACGACCGGCGCGTTGCTCGAGAGGAGACGGCGGCACGGCGAGAATCCGCCAACTACGGCCGAGACTCGGGGAGCATGACGCCGTGATCTCGCTCCTGATCGGCGCCGCCATCGGTCTCGTCGTCTCCATCCTCGGGACCATGCTCGCCATCCGACTGCTCAGGAGGCGCAGCATCGGCCAGTTCATCCAGGAGGAGATCACGGGGATGCACGGCCACAAGCAGGGGACACCGACGATGGGTGGCGTTGTGTTCGTCATTGCGGCCGTCCTCGGCTACTTCCTGGCTCACCTCAGGTTCTGGTCACCAACCCAGGGTTTCTTCGTCGAGATCCAGCCGATCGGTCGGGGTGGGCTCCTCGCGGTTCTGGCGCTGGTGGGGATGGCGCTGGTTGGCTTCGGTGACGACTGGATGAAGTACCGCAGGCGTAGGAGCCTGGGCTTGTCCAAGGTTGCCAAGTTCGGGGGTCAGCTTGCGATCGCGGCTCTGTTCGCATGGGGTGCCCGAGGCGCCGCCGGGTTCGTTACCGAGATCTCCTTTGTCCGTCCGCTTGGCATCGATCTCGGTGTGTTCTTCGTGGTCTGGGTGCTCATCATGCTCACCGGTGCCGCCAACGGGGTGAACCTCTCCGACGGCATGGACGGCCTCGCCGCCGGCTCGGCATCTCTGGTGTTCGGTGCCTACACCATCATCGCTTTCTGGCAGTTTCGCAACGACACCGTCTACCAGTCCGTCAATGCCTTGGACCTCGCCATCATCTCGGCTGCGATGTTTGGCGCCCTCCTCGGATATCTGTGGTGGAATGCCCCACCCGCCCAGGTGATCATGGGCGACGTCGGCTCCAACGGGATCGGTGGGCTGCTCGCCGCTCTGGCCCTTCTCACCAATACCCATCTCCTTCTCGTGGTGCTTGGAGCCATATACGTCGCGGAGACTCTGTCGGTGATACTTCAGGTGGTCAGCTTTCGGGCCACGGGTAACCGGATCTTCCGCATGGCGCCCCTCCACTTCCACTTCGACCTCCTGGGATGGCCGGAGACGACGGTCGTCATCCGGTTCTGGATCCTCACCGGGCTCGGGGTTGCCCTCGGCCTGGGGATCTTCTACGGAGACTTCCTCCGGCTGGAGGGGCTGTTGTGAGCCGCGTCCTCGTCCTGGGCTCGGGGGTTTCGGGTCGGGCCGCGGCTCGGTTAGCGATCCGCAAGGGTCTGGCAGCAACTGTGTACTCCGACGATTCCAGCGCGATGTCGCTCATCGAAGACGGCGTTGGGGTCGTCACCGGATCGTGGTCTGCCGATCTTCTCGACGGGATAGACCTGGTGGTGGCGAGCCCCGGATTTTCGGAGCGGTCGCTTCCCATCGTCGAATCGCTGGAGAGGGGTCTCTCCGTGATCAGCGAGATCGAGTTCGCCTGGACCTACCTCGAGGCGCCGGTGGCGGCGGTGACTGGGACCAACGGCAAGACCACCGTCACCGAGGCTGCCGCCGCCATGCTGAACGAGTCGGGGCTGAAGAGTGGCGCCGTCGGCAACATAGGAACGGCGCTCTCCGAGGTAGTCGACGGCGACTACGACGTTCTCGTCGTCGAGGTGTCGTCCTTCCAGCTTCGGTTTATCGACACTTTCCATCCGGTGGCGGCTGCGGTGACCAACGTCGCCCCCGACCATTTGGACTGGCATGGGTCGGACATGGCCTATCGGAGAGCGAAAGCCCGGATCTTCGAGAATCAGACACCCGACGACAGATTGGTGTACGACGCCGATGATGAGGGAGCGGCCAACCTCGTCATCGATGCCCGGTCAACGTTGTTCCCGGTCTCTGCGAGCCGGCGGCCCAAGGGTGGGGGAGGGCTGATCGACGGTGCCCTCCACATCGATGGGACGGCAATCGAGGTCGCCTCCCTGACATCGTCGGATCCGGTGCACGTAATCGATGTCGCATTGGCTGCAGCCCTGGCGCGCCGAGTGGGAGCGACGCCCCGGGGTGTCACCTCGGCGGCGGCAAGCTTTAGCCCCGGCCCTCATCGCCGCACCTTGGTGTTCTCCTCGGGCGGAGTGGCATGGGTCGACGACAGCAAAGCCACCAATCCACATGCCGCCCTCGCTTCCATTGCCTCCCACGGCTCCGTGATCCTCCTCGCCGGGGGCCAGCCAAAAGGTCTCGATGTGACGGTCTTGGCCCACCCGAAGAACATCAAGGCGGTGCTGGGATTCGGTGAGGCGGGAGGAATGATCGCCGCCGCCGCGGATGACAGAGGAGAAAACGTGGAGACACTTGAAGCCGCCGTGGATCGAGCGGCCGTCCTGGCCGTTTCCGGCGACACCGTATTGCTCGCCCCGGGATGCGCCAGCCTTGATCAATTCGAGGACTACGCCGAGCGTGGCCGTCGCTTCGCCGATCTTGCCCGCAGTGCGGTGGAGAGGGTGGGGGAGCGGAGATGACTTCGAATGTCACATCAATCGCCAGGGTGAGAACCGCTGCCCGTCAGACTGCGGAGCGCGTCCACGTCAACAATCGTGCGGCCACCATGCTTCTGGTGGTGACGGTGGTGCTGGTGGTCATCGGGCTCGGTGCCACCCAATCGGCATCCTCGACTCTCGCCCTCGCCCAGACCGACGACCGCTTCTACTTCTTCAAACGCCAGCTGGTGGGAGTGGGGCTGGGAACCCTTGCACTGCTTGTCACCAGCCGAATCGACTACCGGGTCTATCGCAAGCTCAGCGTTCCCGCGTTCCTCCTCACGGTGGGAGCCCTGGTGGCCGTTTTGGCGACGGGGCCGGTGATCGGAGGCGCCCAGCGCTGGCTACCAATTGGTGGATTTCAGTTTCAGCCCTCTGAGGTTGCCAAGCTCTCAGTCGTGCTCGTCTTGGCGACCCTGCTGGAGCGCAAACACAAACTGCTCCGACGCTTCGGGCACTTCCTGGCGCCGGTGTTCTTCTCGGTCGTCACCGTGGGACTGTTGATCATGAGACAGCCAGATCTGGGCACGGCGATCATCATCGGCGCCGGAGCACTGGCGGTTCTCCTGGTGAGCGACTCACCATTTCGCTATGTGCTGTTGCTGACCGTGGCTGCCGTGGCTGTCGCCACCATCCTCGCCTTCTCCGCCGACTATCGAGAGGAGCGAATCGTAGGTTTCCTCGACCCCTGGGCAACAGCCAGCGATGAGGGATACCAGCTCACCCAGGGATACTTCGCCCTCGGAAACGGAGGCTTCTTCGGAGTAGGCCTTGGGGCGAGCCGAGCCCGATGGTCCTACCTCCCCAACGCACACACCGACTTCATATTCGCCATCATTGGGGAGGAGACGGGCTTGGTGGGGGGGCTCACCGTGGTCTCATTGTTCGCAGTCCTCGCCGCGGCCGGCTGGATGGTCGCCTCCCGAGCTCCCGATCGACTGGGGCGGATGGCGGCCGCCGGGATCACCGGGTTCGTCTCGGCGCAGGCCCTGGTCAATGTCGGAGGCGTCTTGGGGGTCGTCCCCATCACCGGCATCGCAC
>CAZKFU010000038.1:0-8126 GCA_964552165.1 uncultured Acidimicrobiaceae bacterium | reverse complement strand
CGCAGTCCTGGCTCTGCCCGTCGACCAGATCGTGCCACCACAGATCGCGACCCTCGGTCATGTCGACACCATGGTCGGTGCGTTTGACGACCACGACCTTCTCCACGCTTGGGGTTGCCGCCACGGCCAGGTCGGCGTTGGCCTTCAGGGGGACGATCCCACCGCCGCGCCACGCCCCGTCCTGGGTGATCACCAATCGAGCCTCGGTGTCGACGATGCGACTGGCCAGCGCCTCGGCGGAGAACCCGCCGAACACGACACTGTGAACGATGCCGAGTCGGGCACAAGCGAGCATGGCGATGGGAAGCTCGGGGATCATCCCCAGGTAGATGGCGACCCGGTCTCCCTTTGCCAGGCCGAGGCTCCTCAGCCCATTGGCGAAGCGGGAGACCTCGGCGTGGAGGTCTCGGTAGGTGAGGGTGCGGGCATCGCCGGGCTCACCGACCCAGTGATACGCCACCTGGTTGCCATGTGACTCCAGGTGACGGTCGAGACAGTTGTAGGAGAGGTTGAGCTCCCCGTCTGAGAACCACTTGAAGAAGGGAGGGTTCGAGTCGTCGAGGATCTCGGAGGGCGGGACATACCAGTCGACGCGCTCCTGTGCCTGCTTCATCCAGAAGCCCAGGTAATCGGCCGCCGCCTCCTCATGGACCCCGGACTTGGCGTTGGCCTGGGCGGCGAATTCCGGGAGCGGGGGGAACGTCCGATCCTCGCGCAGAAGGTTCTCGATAGCCTCGCTCATTCCTTCTCCTCTCTCGAAGACGGGAACCTAGTGGCAGCAACAAGCCGGCGAGGGCGGCCATCACCATCAGCCAGTCCCCGGCAACGGCGTAGAAGGTTCTCGACGGCGCCGCCGTCACGGTCCCCGTGGCGAGCTCGGTGGTCCCGAGACCCGTGATATCACCTAGCCGACCCCTATTGATGATCACCGACCTGCCGGTCACCGCGGCGTGGATCACGTCGACACCGAGCTCGGCGCTCCTCATCCGTGTCATGCCGATCAGCTGATCCGACGCCGGCGCCTGACCGTAGGTGCCCTCATTGGTGGCAACGACGAGGAGGCGGGCTCCGGCGGCGACATGAGCCCGGGCGTAGCGGGCGAAGGATCCCTCGAAGCTGATCACCGACCCGGTTGGTATCCCGGCGATGTCGAAGACCACAGGACCCTCACCGGCGATCATGTCGCGGGGCACCCGAAATTGCAGCTCCTCGATCCCGGCGAAGAGCGATCGGAAGGGGACGTACTCGCCAAAGGGAACCGGTTGCTGCTTCCGATACTCCCCAACGATCACCCCGTCGGAGTCGAACACGACGTTGGCGTTGACCCAATCCTCGGCGCTGAGGACGCGATCGCCGCCGGCGAGGAGCCAGCCGCCGATACGGCGGGCTTCGACACCCATCTCCTCGGCGATGTCCGGGACGAGGACGGGGTCGGCGTTGGTGGAGCCTGTCGACCCCTCGGACCATACGACCAGATCCGCCGAGCCGGGGGGCAGCTGCCTGGTCAGATCGAGGTGCCTCATATACGTGCGAAGCCTTTCGTTCGGTGGGCAGTGCTCGAAAGGGCATGGGGTCGATCCCTGGACGATCACCACGCTGATGGCGGCGGCGTCCCCGGGCGCGGGGCCGGCCACCGCCCCGGCAACGGCGAATACGACCACTCCGGCCATCACGCCCCAATCGGGGAGTCGCCGGCGATCCTCGATGAGGATCGCCACGGTGGCCCCTACCGCCACCACCAGGGCCGTCCAACCGCTGGCCCCCACCCACCGGGCCGAATCGAGCGCCCACGACTGGTCGGAGAGCGCATAGCCAAAGCCGCCCCATTCGAAACCGGAGAACGGGAACCGATACCTGATCAGCTCGACGATCGCCCAACCCGAGATTGCCGCCACCGACCACTCGGCGGGGCCGTGTCGCCGCCACCTGCCCATCCACCAGCCGAAAGCAACCGCATAGCCCGCTTGGAGGAGAACGAGGACCCCCGCGGCGACCATGCCGAGCATCCCTTCGGACACCAAGGAAATCCACCACAAGAGCCCACCGTAGAAGCCGATGCCGAAGACAAGACCCAACCACACGTGGCCCGACTCCGCCCGTCGCATCGCCATCATCCAGAGGGCGACACCGGGAATCACCAGCCATCCTGGCCCGAAACGGGGAAAGGCGAGGACGGAGAGGGCGGCGCCGGCGAGGGTGAGGGCGACGGGGACCACCCGAGCAGGGTAGGACCGTAGAGTCCTCACCATGTGGGAAGGCGATCTCTGGGTTGCGGTCAGGGCGGCACGGGCCGGTGCCGAGCTGGTTCACCAAGCCATGGGCGACCCCTTCTCGATCGAGATGAAAGGTGCCACCGATCCGGTGACCGACATCGACAAAGCGTCGGAGGCGGCGGTCATCGCCATGATCCGCACCCACTTCCCCGACGATGACGTGCTGGGGGAGGAAGGGGGCGGGACCGGCTGGCAAGCCGACCGGGTGTGGGTCATCGACCCGCTCGACGGCACGGTCAACTTCGTCCACGGTTTCCCTCACATCGCCGTCTCCGTCGCCTTGTGGGAAGGTGGGCAGCCTCAGATCGGCGTCGTCATCGACGTGGGGCGGAACGAGGAGTTCGTCGCCCAGGTCGATTCGGGAGTGAGGGTCAACACCACACCGGTGTCGGTCTCGGCCACCGATGACTTCTCCTCCGCCCTTCTCGTGACAGGCTTTCCCTACGACCGAAATCGCCACGGGCGCGCCTACCTCGAATCGGTGGGCGATGTCTTGGAGCAGGCACAGGGGGTACGCCGCCTCGGATCGGCGGCCCTCGACCTGGCCTGGGTTGCCTGTGGCCGGCTGGACGGGTACTGGGAGTATGGGATTGCGCCCTGGGACGCCGCCGCCGGGGTTGTCCTCGTCGCCGAGGCAGGGGGCTCGGTCACCGACCATAGGGGAGCCCCCCACCGCCTCGACGCTCCGGCCATCGTCGCCAGCAACGGGATCATCCACGAAGAGCTGAGGGTGATCGTCGAGAAGAACTTCCCCCGTCATCTGGAGTGACCATGTACCACGACCATCACTTTCATCCCATGGGTTACGCCTCCACCGTCACCGGGCTCGACCTCAAGGCGACGACGAGTCTCACCGAGATGAGACAGCGGCTCGGGGAAAGAGCGGGACATGTCGAGGGGGCGATAATCGGCAACAGGCTCGACGACGAGTCGTTGGATGAGCTTCGCCTCCCGACACGCGCCGACCTCGACGAGGTGACCGCCGACCGGCCGATGCTCGTCTACCGCTACTGCGGTCATATCGCCGTCGCCAACACCCCGGCTCTCCGCGCCGCCGGAGTGAACGCCTCGACGACCGACCCGATTGGGGGAAGCTTTGACAGGGACGGGGACGGAACGCCTAATGGGATCCTGCGGGAGACGGCGGTTGCAGTGGTCTCGGCGGCACTACGCCCCCTGACATTGCCCCCCGACCCCGAAGAGATTCTCGGGGCGCTGCGAGGCCTGCCGGAAATGGGATTGGGGTCGGTGACGGGAATGGTGTCGACGGGAGTTCCCATGTGGTGCGGTGTCGGCGACGAGCTGGCAACTCTGTGTGAGCTTGCTTCTGAACTGCCCATCGACGTTGATGTGCTGGTGATCACCGACGGCCCGGGGGAGCTGGAAGCGGCAGCCGAGAAGCTGCACTCTGCAGGTGGGCGCGTGAGATGGATGGGGTGGAAGGAGTATGCCGATGGCAGCCTGGGCGGTCACACTGCGGCCATGTACCAGCCGTTTGCCGACCGCGGGGACACCACCGGCCGGCTGCGACTCGACCCGGAGCAGGCAGCGGCAATGGCCAGGGTGACCCTGGACATGGGGGGCAAGGTCGCCATCCATGCCATCGGGGACCGCGCCAACGACGCGGTTCTCGACCTCTACCGCGGTCTGCTCGACGAGGGAGCCGAACCCTCCCGCCTGCGGATAGAGCACGCCTCGATACTCAGCGACGATGCCATAGGGCGATTCGCAGACATGGGCATCACTGCGTCGGTGCAGCCGGCGTTTCTCGCATCGGAGGAGCACTGGCTGGAGAAGCGTCTGGGTGCCGATCGCATGGAGCTGGCTTATCGGTTCGAATCGCTGAGGGCGACGGGTGTCCGGCTGCTCGGGGGATCCGACAGCCCGGTGGAGACCCCTGACCCGACCATCGGTATCAGGGCCGCCGTTGACCGCCACTCCATCAATATCTCGGAGGCGGTGACCCCCGATCAGGCCGAGGCAATGTTCTCGGTGGCTGGCCTCAACCCGTGATCTTCCCGAGGACGTCGGCCAGCCGCAGGTACTGCTCGACCCGGTTGTAAACCTGGGCCGAGACCCGAACCACCCGCTCCGGCCACCGGGGGAAGCTGAAGACCGGGACCTCGATGTGGTGGACGTCACGCAGCACATTGGTCAACGGGTCGACGATGCCGGGGTCGGGCCCGACACCGGGAGGCAAGGGGACCGCCGCCATCGAGCCCAACATCTCGTCCGGCGCAGGTGGTGCGGTCGCCAGGGCGTCACAGAGAACATCCCGAGCCTTCACCGCCAGATCGTGGTTCGCCTTCATCAATCCGTCCCAGCCGTCAGCGTGGGCTCCGCCCATGGTCTCGAGTGCATCGGGGACGGTGAGATGTGGCGTGGGGTCGACGGTCCCCATCCAATCGAACAGGTCGTGAAGACGGTTTCCGCTAACGGGTGAGTTCCACCCGTGCGACACCACCGGTGGCACCACATCCTCCCGCCTATCCGGACGGGCCCAGAGAAAACCCGTTCCCTTGGGGGCGCAGACCCACTTGTGGAAGTTCCCGGCGTAGTACGAGGCGCCCAGCTCCACGATGCCGAGAGGAACCATCCCCGCGGCGTGGGCGCCGTCGACGAGCACCGCTATATCGGGTTCGAGCTCGGCGACCAGTCGCTCCACCGGCAGGATGAGACCCGACGGGGAAGTGACGTGATCGACGAGGAGGAGCTTGGTGTGGGAGTCGATGCCGCCGAGGATGAGATCGGCCGCCTGCTGCGGAGAGTCGATGGGGAAGGGCAGGGCGACGGTGCGCACCCTCGCCCCGGCCCGGGAGGCGTGAGAGTCGAGCACATTCCGGCATGCGTTGTAGGCGTGATCGGTGGTGACCAGAACATCACCCCGCCCCAACGAAGGCGCCATCGACTGGAGCACCGCGTTGACCCCGGTGGTGGCGTTGGAGACGAAGACGAAACCCTCGGTGTCGGCGCCCACGAAGGCGGCGGCGGCTTCCCGGGCAGACGCCAACAGCGGCAGCGCGCTCACTGTCAGGAACTCGGTCGGGTTGGCTTCCAGACGACGCCGCAGCCGGTCCTGGGCTTGGAGCACCGGAAGGGGGGTGGCACCGAACGATCCGTGATTCAGTTGGTCGATCGAGGGGTCGAGCAGCCACATCGGGCGCATTCTCGACCGGATTTCGCTCATATGTGATTCACACAAGCTGAGGTTGGCAGATACCGTTGCCGCGATATGTTCGACTACACGAAAATCACTCCGGACTCGGTGAGTAAAGGGGCGGAAACGGCCATCGCCGCCGCCGCGAGCATCATCGAGGAGGTCGTCGCTCCCGACAACACCAGTACCTACGACACCACCGTGGCTCGGCTCGACGAGGTTGCCGACATCCTCGAGCGCTCCTTCGGCGAGACCGCCTTCCTGGGTTACGTCCACCCCGATCCCCAGGTGCGGGCGGTTGGTCATGCGGTCGACGCCATGATCCAACAGTTCGCCGTCGAGCTTGCCTTCCGCGACGACCTCTATGCCGCGGTGAAGGCATTCTCGGTCACCGATGAGGCGGCGACCCTCGAAGGCGAGCCGGCGCGGCTGCTCGAGTTCGTGCTCCGTGACTTCCGCAAGGCGGGTCATGAGCTGGACGCCGAGACCCGGGCCAAGGTGAAGGAGATGACCGGGCGCCTCGTCGATCTCGGCGTCGAGTTCCAACGCAATATCGACGAGCATGAGGATGCCCTAGTAGTCACGCCCGAGGACCTGGTGGGGCTGCCCCACAGCTACGTGCAGGGCCTGCAACCGGGCGAGGAGGAGGGAACCCTTAGGGTCACCATGGCCTATCCCGACGTGGTGCCGTTCCTGGAGAATGCGAGCCGGCGGGATCTGCGCCAGCAGCTGAGCTTCAAGTTCAACAGCCGCGCCGTGGAGAAGAATCGACCTCTGCTCGAAGAGGCTGTCGAGCTGCGGGGCCAGATCGCCGCCGCGTTCGGCGAGCCATCCTGGGCCCACCACCAGCTGGAAGAGCGAATGGCAAAGGATCCCAAGCGTGTCGAGGACTTCTATGCCGAGCTGTTACCACCGCTAACCGCCCGAGCAAGATCAGACCTCGACATCATGAGCGCTCTCCTCGTAGCCGACGGCGAGTCGTCCCCGGTGCAGGTATGGGACTGGCGCTACTACGACACGTTGCAGCGCAAGAACGACTACGGAGTCGACCCCAACGAGGTCGCTGCCTACTTCCCGCTGGAAGGAGTCCTCGAGGGCATGCTGGCGCTGACCGGGGAGGTGTTTGGGCTCCGCTACGAACGAATCGAGGCCCCGACCTGGCACCCCGACGTCATCACGTACGCCGTCTACGACAGCGATGGGACGACGCCGATCAGCTTCTTTCACATGGATCTCTTTCCCCGCGAGGGCAAGTTCAGCCACGCCGCCGCATTCACCTTGGTCCCCGGTCGCGCCCTGCCCGATGGCGGATACCAGAGACCGATCTCGGCCATCGTCGCCAACTTCACCAAACCCGGCGCCGACCGTCCCTCGCTTCTGCAGCACAACGAGGTGGAGACGCTCTTTCACGAGTTTGGCCACATCCTCCACCAGACTCTGACCAAGGCCCAACTGGTTCGTTTCTCCGGTTCCAACACCGAACGCGACTTCGTGGAGGCCCCCAGCCAAATCATGGAGCATTGGACTTGGCGAAGCGACGTCCTACGCCGCTTCGCCCGCCACCACCAGACCGGGGAGCCGATCCCCGAAGAGCTGGTGGATCAGCTGGTGGCAGCCCGAAGGCTCAACATCTCCATCTCCACCCTGCGTCAGATCCAGTTCGGGAAACTGGACATGGGGCTTCACGGGCCGGGCGACTCCAAGGACCTCGACTCGATCCTCGAGGAGTCAACTGCGATCTCGTTGTTCCCCCTGCACGAGGGAACGTTCTTCCCGGCCTCGTTCGGGCACATGTTTGGCTACGACGCCGGTTACTACGGGTACCTGTGGAGCGAGGTGTTCGGTGACGACATGTTCAGTCGGTTCGAGGCCGATGGCGCCACCTCACCGGTGGTCGGGGCTGCCTATCGCACCGAGATCCTGGAGAGGGGCGGAAGCGTCGACGGCGAGGAGCTTCTCCGCAACTTCCTGGGAAGAGATCCGAGCAACGAGGCGTTTCTCATCAACCTGGGGATCTCGGGAACCGATTGACTAGGTGACAACGTCTCATCGGTGACCCAGCGGGTAGAGACGATTTACCCGCCATTTAGGGGCCGGGCCGCATAGTTGAGAGCGTGTGGTGAGCCCTGGCATCCTCCGTCCCCCCGGACGTAGGAATCATCCCACTGCACGCAACGTTCCTAACAAGTGAGCGGGCCATCACAGGAGGGCCTGAAAATGAATGACACTCTCCGGGGCGCCGCCATCAAAGGCGTCACCCGACCATCAAAACAGTTTGCCAACGGGCGGGTATGCAAGCACCCGCAATGCAGCACGAGGCTTTCGCGGTACAACAAGAACGAGTACTGCCACGCCCACGCGCCGGTGCGATTCCCGAGGGTACGTGGCAAGATCGTGGAGCAGAACGCCTGACTTCTGGGCCGGTCCGGGTCTCTCCCCCTCCCCGCTTACCGGCTCAGACACCGAGGGCCCCGACTCGAGTCGGGGCCCTCACCGTTTGACGGACCGGAGGGCGCGACCGGGGTCCCCTCACTGCGCTCTGAGCATCGGGGAATGGGTCACTCGCCCTCCACCGTTACCGGCCGACCGCGCTAGCTTGGAGGCATGGCCGGGATCGAGTGGGTCGACAAGCCGTCGCTCCGTGATCCGGTGGCCCTGGTCGCCTTTGAGGGTTGGGGTGACGCCGGAGAGAGCTC
>CAZKFU010000037.1:5867-8130 GCA_964552165.1 uncultured Acidimicrobiaceae bacterium | reverse complement strand
CCCACGGCCCCAACCGCAACGTGGCCGTCAGGCGCCTCGCGCTGGCGCTGCGCTCTGCCCACATCCACGCCGGCACCACCAACCGCTCCCTGCTGGTGCGAATTCTGGAGCATCCCCAGTACCTCTCCGGGGAGTTCGACACCGCATTCTTGGAGCGGCACGATCCTGCTGACCTCTCTGCTCCGCTTCTCGACACGGCCGCGGAGCGACGGGCGGCGATCGCAGCCGCCCTCGCCGGCCAGGAGCAGCGGCGCGCCGAGGCAAGGGTTCTCCCCTCGATCCCCAGCGGGTGGCGCAACTCGCCGTCCCAGCCTCAAGTAGCCCGGTACACGGGCGAGAGCGGAGACCACGAGGTTCGGTACCGGTTCACCGACACCGGGCTCGAGGTCGAGGGCGAGGGAATGATCCGGCTCGGCGAGTGCACACCGGACCTTGTCGACCTCGAGATCGAGTCGCTCCGCGCCGTGTTCGCGGTCCATTCCGTGGGCGAGGTCGTCTATGTCGATGGGCCCGAGGGGCCCGCCCGCCTGGTCGAGGTTTCCCGGTTCCGCTCCGCCGACGCCGAGGAGCGCGCGGGCTCCCTTCACGCCCCGATGCCGGGCCGGGTGATCAAGGTGGCGGTGGCCGAGGGTGATGAGGTGGCGGAAGGCGCGGTGCTGATGGTCATCGAGGCGATGAAGATGGAGCATGCCCTGCGCGCCCCCTACTCCGGCAGGGTCTCCTCGCTCAAAGCCTCAGAGGGCGACCAGGTCGTCGCGGCAGCGGTGCTCGTGGTGGTCGAGCAGGAGTAAAGGTCTAGGGCATCATCCCGGCGAGCCGGCTCGCCACCTTCACGGCCCTGCGCCTACTCGCCGAAGAAGAAGTCGATGAGTTCTTCGCAGTTGCTCCAAGGAACCGCCTCGAAGAACGGCTCAGGGAATGGCGCTGCCGGGACCACGGCGTGACTGGCCTTGGTGAACAGCATCTCGCCGGCGGTACCGAAGTGCATGTGCTGGTGTTGTGCGTTCAAAGGAAGGGCCTGGTTCGCCGCCAGATCGACACACTTTCTGAACCCAATGGGCTCTCCGAACTCGTCGACCTCGAGGCCGATGACGAGCATGTGCGGATGCTCTTCGAAGTCCTGCGCCGGTGCCGGCGCAGCCACCACCAAAAGACCCAGTGCTATGACGAGAGCCAATTGCCGCCGTCTCATTGCTGCTCCTTTCGTCCGGGTACAGGCGTTTACCTGTCTGCCGCGGAGACTATCAGGCGCTCAGATCGGGGGCGGTCCGGAGACCGCTCACTCGAACTGTCATTCAAGGGGTCTGATTGGTCGCTCACGGCTCAGATCGACCCAGCCAAACGCCCGATGGCAGATGCGTCAGGTGGAGGGAAGATAGCTAACCGGCGCCACGCAAAACGCCTGGTAACTCTTTCGTGAGCCGACGTTCGACGACGATCTCATCGCCATCAAAGTCGCCGTTGGGAGCGAATCCCAGGTGTTCATAAAGGCGCGCTGCGACCCTGTTGTTCGGGTGATATGTGAGTCGAATGACCTCACACTTCGGCCGCTCGGCCAACCAACGGATCAAGAGGTGCATGGCGGCGCTGCCGATCCCGGTGCCCTGGTGGGCAGCGTCAATGAGCACGCCACCGATCCAGTGCGAGTCGTCGTCATCCACGCCCCACATGACGTGACCAACGACATGCTCTTCGGCGTAGACAGCGAGCGAGTCCCAATTCGATTCCAGCGTCGAAAGCAGCAGATATCGAGCCGCCAGCGCGGGGGCGAACTCGCGCTGCTCATCGCGTGGCGCGATGTCGGCGACCTGACGCCAGTTGTCTTCGTCGACAGCTCTCAAGGTGATGCTTCGGCTGCGCCGATCGCTCAGTCCGTAATCAATCATCCGTGCTGGTCTCCACGCTCAACCACCGCCTCCAGCTCCATCTCGACCTTCCAGCGCGGGTCCAGCAACGCGGCGACGACCACCATGGTGGAGGCCGGGCGTACCTCGCCAAACACCTCGCCATGGGCTTGCCCCACCGCCTCGGCATCACCAGGATCCGTGATGTACATACGGGTTCGGACCACATCCTGGGGCCGCCCCCCCGCCTCGCCGAGCGCCTCGAGCATTATCTCGACACACCGCTTCGCCTGAGCCGAGGCATCGGCGTCGACACTGCCGTCGGGCCTAATGGGTGCCGTTCCCGCGACCAAGACCCTATCCCCGATGCGCACAGCCCGGCTGAACCCCACCGACTCCTCATAAGGGCTACCCGAGGA
>CAZKFU010000037.1:0-5857 GCA_964552165.1 uncultured Acidimicrobiaceae bacterium | reverse complement strand
CTGCATCGAGGACGGTCGGAGCGTACAGCCCGTACCCGAGGAGATTCTGGCCCGCTTCATCAGTCTCCACCAACGCGCGCCAGCACCCCCAACACCTCGTCGATGTCGGCAGGGGTGTGCGAGGCGTTGACCTGGAAGCGGATCTCCTCGTCGCCCTTGGGGACCACCGGGTAGTTGAGCCCGGTGGCGAGGCCCCCATTGTCGAACAGGTGCGCCCCCAGCCGTGCGGTGCGCCCCGTATCGCGCACCATCAGAGGCACCACGGGATGGGGACCGGGGATCGTCTCGAAACCCATATCGATGAGCCCGGCCTCGAACCGCCGGGTCATCTCGGCGAGGTGCTCGACCTTTGCCTTTCCCTCCGGCGAGCCCACCAGCTCCACCGCGGCCGCCGCCGCCGCCGCCTCACCGGGGGTTATCGGGTTGGAGTAGATGTACATCGGTGCCCGTTCCCGAAGAAACGAGACCAGGGGTCGCGAACCGGCCACGTATCCGCCATTGACTCCAAATGCCTTCCCCAGGGTCCCGATCAACACGTCGACAGGTCCCGATCCGGTTACCGCCTCGGTCCCCCGCCCCCCTTTGCCAAAGGCTCCCACGCCGTGTGAGTCGTCGACGATCACTACGACATTCTCGGCATAGTCGTCGTCGAAGCGCCGGGCCAGATCCATGATGCGATCCAGAGGGGCGTGGTCGCCTCGCATCGAGAAGACCCCGTCGGTTATCACCAGCGCCCGCGCCGCTCCCACCGCCTTCCCCAGCTTGCGCTCGAGGTCGCCCATGTCGTTGTGGGCGTACACCTCGCGGGAGACGGGCCGCGTCATGCGGAGACCGTTGATGATGCAGTTGTGGTTGAGCTCGTCGGAGAAGGCCACCGTCTCGGCGGATACCAACGCCGCCAGGATGCTGACGACACCGGCGTATGCCGAGGAGAAAACCATCGCTGCCTCTCTCCCGTGGAAATCGGCCAGGCTCATCTCCAGCTCGGTGTGCGAGGAGTAGGTACCGGAGATGAAACGAACGGCGCCCGGACCCACTCCGTAGCGCCGCACCGCCTCCTCTTCGGCCGCCACCAGCTTGGGATTCTGCGCCAGTCCAAGGTAGGAGTTCGAGTTCATCCTGATGTAGGACAACTCGGAGCCTTGAAGCCGGACTCGAGGTCCATGCACGCCGCGGGGAGGGGTGATCTCGGTGACCACGACCTCACCGCCCTTGGCGGTTCCTGTGCTGACGAGGGCGGCGACCTCGTCGGCCATGAGGGCGTCGAGACGATCGTGCGGCATGAACCAGGGTCTAGCAGATGGATCTAGGGTGAGCGCCCATGCTGCGCATAGGATTCGTCGGTCTGGGAATCATGGGAAGGGGAATGGTGGCCAACCTGGTGGCGGCCGGTCACCGGCCGACGGTGTGGAACCGGACCAGATCGAAGGCGGAAGGGCTGACCGGAGTCGAGGTGGCCGCCACTCCGGCCGAGCTCGCCGCCTCGAGCGACGTGGTGTGCATCTGTGTCTCCGACACCCCCGATGTCGAGGAGGTGGTGTTCGCCGAGGGCGGCATAGCCGCCGGGCTCGGCGATGCGGCGTTTGTCGTAGACCACTCCACCATCTCGCCGACGGCCACCACCCGCTTCTCCGAGATGCTGGGGGGAAGGTGGCTCGATGCCCCCATTTCGGGCGGCTCGGAGGGGGCGAAGGCGGGGACGCTCTCCATCATGGTGGGAGGTCCGGTTCGCTTGCTCGAGACGGCAAAGCCGATCATGGAGGCCTACTCCAAGACAATCGTCCACATCGGCTCCGACCCCGGGTCGGGCCAGCTCGCCAAGCTGGTCAACCAGATCCTCTCCGTGGTCAACATCTTGTCGGTCGGGGAGGCTTTGCTGTTTGCCTCGGCGGCGGGGCTGGACCTAGGCGCAACACTCAGAGCGGTCAAGGCCGGGGCAGCGGGCTCGTGGGCTCTCTCCAACCGCGGGCCACAGATGATCGAACGCGATTGGTCTCCGGGTTTCACCATCGACCTCCAGCAAAAGGACCTCCGCCTCGTGTTGGAGACAGCCGACAACCTCTCCCTCCCGGTGCCGGCCACTGCGTTCGTGTTCCAGATGTACCGGTCGCTCCAGGGGCGGGGGTTTGGCGCCGAGGGCAACCACGCCCTAGTCAAGGCGTTGGAGGCGTTGGCTGGGGTCGAGATCGGGGGCTGACGCCTTAGCTCAAAAGCTCAGAGGCGACCTCGGCGACGTGGCCTTTGGCGCTGACCCGGGGCCACTCCCGCTCGAGTTCGCCTTCGGGACCAAGAAGATACGTGGAGCGGATCAGCCCGATACCCAACTTCCCGTAGAGCGTCTTCTCACCCCAGGCTCCCAGCCTCTCGGAGAGCACGTGGTCCTCGTCGGAAAGAAGATCAAAGGTGAGGCCCTCTTTCTCCTGAAACTTCTTGTTGCGGTGCGGCGGATCGGGGCTCACCCCCACCACCTCGTAGCCGGCGTCGCGGAACTGCTGGTAGTTGTCACGAAAGTCGCAAGCTTCGATGGTGCATCCCGTGGTCATGGCGCGGGGATAGAAGAACATGATCAACCTCTTGCCGGCGAAGTCGCCCGATGAGACGATCTCCCCGTCCTGATTGGGCAGTTCGAAGTGGATGACATCCGACACGCGGCAACCCTAACGCAGCTATGCCGCGGCTTCGACGGGCTGGGATCGGATGAAGGTAGCGCCGCCGACGAATAGCCCGGCGGCGGCCGGGAGCCAGTAGGAGACCAACCGGAAGATCAGAACCGGGGCCACCGTTTCGATCGCCGGATAACCATAAGCCGCCAAGACTCCGACCAGTCCTGCTTCGGTGAGCCCGAGGCCGCCGGGCAGCCCCGGTAGCCCACCTGCGAGCTGGGAGACTCCGAAAGCAGCGGCGGCCTGACCCAGGGTCACCTCGACACCAAACGCCCTCATGACCAGCCAAAGCGCAAGTCCCTCAAGTACGAGCCGGCCCCACGTCAAAAGCTGCGACCGTATGGCAGGGGCGTGATCGATCATGGTGTGACCTAGGAACTCGCGGAGGCGGGAGGGGAGAAACCGGCCGACTGATCCCAGTTTGCCGGTGCCGAACATGAGTACGAGCCCGACGACGATTGCGAACGGCGCCAGGGCCATCAGCGTCGTCTGGGCGATCTCGACTCCTTGGGGTGACCGCGCCAGGAGCAGCCCGGCCCCGCTGAGGATCAGCAGCCCCGAGTAGTTGAGCAACGTCGCTCGCACTGCCGCGCCGGCAACGCCGTTGGATTGTCTCCGCACCGTCCACGCCATGGCCACCGGGGTGATGGCGCCACCCGCCGGAATGAGCCGGGCCACACCCGCACCGACCAGGGCAGCCTTGAACGCCGTCACCGGGTCGAGGTGGCCACCCACTTCCTGAACGCCTTCCCTGAACAGGAGGCCGAAGCACCACTTGGCCGTCATTTGGCACGCCGCGGCGAGGACCACCATTCCGACCCCGATCACTCCAAGAGGTGGGATCTCAAACCTTCCGAGGACGTACCACGTCGCAGCCGCGTAGATGACGGCAGCTATAGCGACGATCCACGCGACCCGGCGCGTGCTCACGAGGTAAGTGGGTTATCTGCGGGGGCTGGCTCGTCGACCTCGAGATCGGCATCGAACACGGCGCGCCGGAAGGCCGAACGTATCCCAGGCGCGCGGTCAAGATTGCCTTGCATACGTCGCGCCAACAGGATGGCGGAAAGGACGACGATGATGAGGAGGACCGTCGGCTCTCGTCGCATGACCATCGCCACCACGGGGAGGAATCCCCAGCCGACGAATCCACCCAAGCCACCGCCGATGCGCCACCCCGCCACCGCCCAACCACTGGCCCACACCAACATGACCGGGTCGAGCACAGCCATCATCCCCGCCGACGGGGCCAATCCCCGGCCGGCTCGCCCTCTCATCACCAGAGACCAGTTGTGCCCTAGGACGACGGCCAGACCCAGCATTCCGGCGGCACCCGGGCCCAGCCCTAGCCGCCGCCCGACGAAGACGGGCACCAAACCCTTGACGCCGTCGAGGATCGCCGCCATCGCCCCCCAGGGCAATCCGACGGTCTTGGTCAGGTTTCCGGCTCCGGCGTTCCCGGTCCCGACCGCTCTCAGGTCCACTCCGCGGGCGCGGCCCAACAGCCAGGCAAAGGGGATCGAGCCCAGCGCGTAGCTCGCCACCAGCAGCAGCGGAAACAGGAGGATTGGCAGCTCGTCCGACACAGCGAGCACAAGTTACCAAGACAAGGGTCGATTTTCCCATCGGACCGCGGACCCAACGGCTCGCTTGTTGTGCGAGGAGGCCAGGTCAGCCTGGTGGCGCCACCTCGTCCAGCGCCAGGGATAGGGCTTCGACCAGGTCCTCGCTGTCTTCCTGGCCCACCGACATCCTGATCATCCCCGGCGAGATTCCAGCCGCCGCTCGCGCCTCGTCCGAATGGCGACGATGGGTGGTGGAGGCCGGGTGAACCACCAGGGATCTGGCATCGCCAAGGCTCGCCAGGTGAGTGAAGACGTCGATCACCTCTACGAAAGACCTACCCGCCTCGAAGCCCCCTTGGACCTCGAACGAGACCATGAAACCGCCTCCATCGGGGAGGAGACGCCGCGCCAGTTTGTGGTCGGGATGGCTGGGCAACCCGGGATAGGCCACCGACTCGACACCGCGATGACCTTCCAGGAAGCCGGCGAGCGCGCCAGCCGTCCTCACCGCCCGCTCCACCCGCGCCGGCAGGCTGGCCACACTTTGGATCAGCCGAAACGCCGTCTCCGGAGACATGACCGCGCCCAGGTATTGCAGCACGTCGGCCCTTGCTCGCCCGGCAAAGGCGGAGCGACCGAATCTCTCGGAGAACACGAGGCCGCCGTAGGGAGGGTAGGGCTCGGTCATTGTCGGATGCCTGTTGGAAGCCACCCAGTCGAAGACACCGCCATCGATCAAAACGCCTCCAATCACCGATCCCAGGCCGCTCAAGATCTTCGTTGCCGAGTGGACGACTATGTCGGCTCCCCACTCCAGGGGCCGGCACAGCGCGGGGCTGGCGAATGTGTTGTCCACGACCAGCGGGAGCCCAGACTCGTGAGCGGCATCGGCCATCGCCGGGATGTCGAGAACGTCGAGGCCTGGGTTGCCCAGGGTCTCAGCGAGAACGAGGCGTGTGCGTGTGCCGACAGCGGCGTCGACAGCCTCCGGATCCCTGGGATCGACGAATTTGGCAGTGATGCCGAACCGGGGAAGGACGTGGGCGAGGAGTGTCATCGTTCCCCCGTAGACGTTGGCGGCGCAGATCACCTCGTCTCCTGCGGAGGCCAGAGTGGTGATAGTCATCACCAGGGTTGCCATTCCCGAGGCCGAAGCAACGGCCGCAGTTCCCCCCTCCAATGCGGCCATCCTCTCCTCGAAGGCGGAGACCGTGGGGTTGGAGATCCGCGAGTAGAGATAACCCGGATCCTCCATGGCGAATAGGGCCGCGGCATGGTCGACGTCATCAAAGGCAAACCCGGCCGAGAGGTAGATGGGGACGTTGGAGGCGCCCGTTCCCGGGTCGGGTGGTTCGCCGGCGTGGACGGCGCGAGTGGCGAGACGAGGCTTCTCGTCCTCGGCCTTTGGATCGGGTCTCTTTGGGGGGCCCGTCAAGGGCGAACCGGGTCGGGCTTCTCGTCCAGGGTCTCGACGGCGCGCCTCAGGCTTTGCTCCGCCGCCGAACCGGCGGTGGTCGCGGCGTCGAGATCTCCTGCGGCGTAGAGGCGGGCCGCCTGACGGGCATGGGCGCCCGCAGCTTCGGCGGCCTCGGCCACGCGCTCATAGACCTCGGTCTCTAGGGGGCGGGT
>CAZKFU010000036.1:6120-8140 GCA_964552165.1 uncultured Acidimicrobiaceae bacterium | reverse complement strand
GGCTGGTAGCTACCGGAAACTCGATCATTGTCTTCCCTTTCACTCTGCGGGTGCCCTGGTGTCTGGGGCCAACGCATTCTCGAGATACGTCCAGTCACGTCTGAACCGGTACGAGTGGCGGGGCGGTGGTTGAGGCGCTTGAGTCTCCAACCAGCGGACACGTCCCTCTCCGACGTTGCGAAACTCGTGTACACACCCCACTCCCGCCCAGGCGACATCACCAGGCACCAACCGATATGACTCACCGTCGAAGGTTGCTTCGACGGCTCCTTCGAGGATCAGGTAGGCCTCCTCCAGTGGGTGGTCGTGGGCACCGGCGAACCCACCCTCCTCGTATTCGACCATGAACATGGTGGAGAGATCGGCCCCGAGGTCGGAGTCGATCATCATTTTCACGCTGATTCCGCTGTAGACCAGGAGTGCGGTGCGCATGCTGGCGCTCAACGCCAATCGATCCTGAGTCTGCTTGGCGGGGTCCATGTTCTCGGGGTCGATGTGCCCGAAACTGGTGGTTCGGGGATCTCGCACGTCGATCGCGCCGGCCTCACCAGCCGGAAGCGGCGGTACGAAGTAGGTGTCGAAGTTGAACCGTCGGCGTGGCAACGGCGCTCTCATCTGTGCGAACGTGAACCGGGCCGACGACAGGTTGCGTATCCCGTGGGGGGTAGCCACCGGGAACAGTCCGTAGTCGCCCGTGACGACTCGATGACTACCACCAGGTGTGTCGATCACAGCTTCACCCTCGATGACAAACACCGACTCCTCGAACGAGTGGACATGGGTATCGAGGTGTCCTCCGGGCTCGAGACGTGCCAGCCGAAATCCCATGTGCGTGGCACCGGCGTCCTCGTCGACAACCGCATCTGCGGTGAACCCGGAACTGTGGCCCACCAGCTCGGGAGGAGTCACGAAGGTCATGTCGCCGACCCTCTTGACTATGTGGTGGGACATCAGCCGCTCTCTCCCCGCATGAACACCGCAAGGGCGCTCAGGTCTCGATCTCCCAGCCCAGCTTCGATCGCCCGCTGAACGATCTCGAGCCCCTGCTCTGCCTGCGCCATCGGCGCCCCGAGACGGTCGGCAAGACCGGTGATCAACTCCAGGTCTTTGGCCACCAGATCGAGACTGAAAGCGACCGGTGTCGACTCCGGGTGCTCGTATGCATCGCGCTTGTACTTAACGAACGGTGCCCCGCCGGCGCCGCCGGCAAAGACCTCATATGCGACGGTCCGTTCCACACCGGCTCGCTCGGCGAGGACCAGGGCCTCGGACAGCGCGATGTTGAGCCCATGAACCAGGCCATTCACCGCCAGCTTGGTGGCAGCGCCGCTCCCCCTCTCACCGGTGTGGATTATCCGGATCGACAGCGCTTCGAGGACGGGACGGGCCCGATCGATCAGGTCGGTGTCGCCGCCTGCCATGACCGTCAGGGCGCCGGCCTCCACGGTCGACACACTGCCCGAGACCGGGCAGTCGATGAACCCGGCACCCTCGGCGTCGACTGCGGCGCCTACCTGGCGGACCGTATCGGGGTCGACGGTGCTGGTATCGACAACCACCGCCCCGGCGGCGACGCCATCAACCACGCCTTGGTTCCCGAGATACACGTCCCTCATCGCCTCGTCATCGGCGAGGCTGGTCAGAACGAAGTCTGCCCTCGAGGCGGCTTCGGCGGCGGTATCGACCAGAGGGGCCTCGAGGTCACGGGCGAGCGCCTCAGCCTTGGTCCGGCTTCGGTTCCAGAGGACGAGGTCAAACCCGGATCGGTGCAAGGTGGCTGCCATGGCGCCACCCATGCGACCGATTCCCAACACCGACACTGTTAACGGTCGACCCATACGCGATCAGTGACACTACACATTCCTGGGGTGCTGCTCGGCCGTAACGGCTCCAATGTGGCGTGGGTTTCCGGTCCTCGCGATAAGGCCCACTGCACGCACCCCCGTCGTTGGTGTTTATTGTGCGTCCGACCAGGAGGGTTGGATCCTCGACCCCTTTGGGTGTGAAAGGAGCGCTGGTG
>CAZKFU010000036.1:0-6110 GCA_964552165.1 uncultured Acidimicrobiaceae bacterium | reverse complement strand
TGGTGAGCAACGGAACAGTCCTCGTCGTTGGGGGGACTGCTGGACTTGGCCGCGAGATAGCCGGTCACTACATAGAAAAAGGCAGCCAGGTTGTGATCACGGGGCGGGATCCCGAACGGTCCCGGGCCATCGCATCCGAGCTCGGCTCGGGAACGATCGGCCTCGGTTTTGATCTGGCCGAACCTCGCTCGATAGCCCCGGCTCTGGCCGATGTCGGCACTGTGTCGCGGCTTGTGCTGGCTGCCATCGCCCGAGACGAGAATCCGGTGAGGCAGTACGACCTGGCGGGGGCGACCTACTTGACCATGATGAAGCTGGTCGGCTACACCGAGACGATTCATGCACTTCTCGATCGGCTCTCGGACGACAGCTCGGTGGTTCTGTTCGGTGGCCGCGCCAAGGATCGGCCTTACCCGGGCTCCACTACGGTCACCACCGTGAATGGCGGGATCTCGAGCATGATCCGGACGATGGCGGTCGAGTTGGCGCCGATCAGGTTCAACGCGATCCACCCGGGGATCGTCGGCGACAGCCCGTACTGGGTCGACAAACCTCTCGAGGGGGTGGTGAATCGGACTCCAACCCGGCGCTTGGCGACCATGGCTGACGTGGTGGACGCAACCGCATTTCTTCTCGAGAACCGCTCCATGAACGGAGTAAACCTCTACGTCGATAGTGGATGGATGCTGATGTGAGCGATCCAGAGACGGCTTATGCCGGTCGTTTGACGGAGGAGCTCGACGGCATTGGTGAGCGGTTGCGCAAGGAGCGTGTCGCGGCAGGGCTCAGTCAGCGCGAGCTGGCCAGGAGGGTACGTCTTTCGGCGAGCCTCATCTCACAGCTGGAGTCTGGGCAGTCCAAGCCGTCGGTTGGGACCCTCTATGCCATAGTCACCGAGCTCGACATATCGCTCGACAGGCTCATCAGGGGAGAGGATTATGTGGCGGGCGGAGAGGACCCTGCCCTCGGAGGCCGACAGTCGGCCACACCCCTGGTTCACCCCGAGGAGAGGCAGTCCATCGACCTCGCCTCGGGAGTCAGATGGGAGCAGCTGACCAGCGAGCGCGAGGAGGGGGTCGACTTCCTCGAAGCGGTTTATGAGGTCGGTGGCGCCTCCACGCCCGACCAGTCGCTGATGCGACACCATGGACGCGAGTACGGATTCGTGATCTCGGGAAAGCTTGGGATCCAGATCGGGTTCGAGGAGTTCGAGTTGAACCCGGGCGACTCGATCGCATTTGACTCCACCCGGGCCCATCGCTTGTTCAACAAGGGCGACGAGCCCGTGCACGCCATCTGGTTCGTGGTGGGACGCGGTGCCGACGATCGGGCATCGCCCTGATGCCCCGGGAGTGGGCGTCCGATGGCATCGTCGGCAACTCCACGCTCAAACAAGCCCATCGGATCATTGTCGCGTAGGATCGATCCAAGCCACCCCAAGGACTGTCGATGAAGATGCCGGAGGCGCTCGAAGAGGCGTTCAACCGCCAGGTGACGATGGAGCTCGCCTCGGCGACCGCGTACCTCCAGATGGCGGCCTACTTCTCGGGCGAGAACCTGGTGGGCATGAGCAGCTGGATGCGGGCCCAGGCAGAGGAAGAGCGTTCCCACGCCGACCGCTTCCTCGATTTCGTCCTCGACAGAGGAGGCAAGGCACGGATTGGCGACGTTCCCGCCCCCCGGTTCGATTTCGACAGCCCCGAAACCGTGTTTGCCGCGGCGTTGGATCAGGAGGAGGCCGTGACGGCGGCCATCCACGATCTCTACCGACTCGCCACCGAGCTCGGCGACCTCGCCAGTTATCCGTTTCTCCAAGCGTTCATCTCCGAGCAGAACGAGGAGGAGGCCGCAGTAGGGACGATCCTGGACCGGATCCGACTCGCCGCAGGACAGCCCGGCGCCTTGTTCCTACTCGACGGTGAGCTGGGAGCCCGCTCCGGTTCCGGCTGAGGAGATGGCCGCGTTCAGCGCAACGAGGCGGCGGCGAACGGGACGGCGAATCGGAGACACCACACCAGCACGGTCCGATGCAAGGTGGGGTCGAACGCCTCGGGTAGCGGATAGTTCTGGCTGCCCACGTTGCCGGTCAGCCGTCCCAGGTCGATGTACACATCGGGGACGCCTCCCTCATACTCGTCCGAAGGCAGCACCCAGACGTAGAGGTCGGGCCCGTTCTGAATGTCGGTGTCGCCCTCGAAGCGCAACACGAATCGACCATCCTGCTCGTAGATGGTGGCGGTGCCCGTTGCCCGGTGATCGATGCCCGAGAGGCGACCAGAGCCGACCTCGGCTATCTCGGCGGGCGGGGAGGCGGTGGTGGTGACCTCCTGAAGCGACGTCGTGGGTTGGGCGTCGGCGATGTCGTCGGCTTCCGACGCGAAGGCATCCTCGAGCGACTCGTCGATCCGTACGTTGGTGAACAGGGTGTCTGGCCTGAAGAGCAGGAATGCGACCACGGCGAACACCAGTCCGCCCACCGCCAGGACCTGATTCCGGAGGGTGCGACTTCTCAGGCGGGGGGCATGATCTTGGTTGGGGGACACGTGGCTCCTGCTCTTGGGTGATCCAAGGTATAAGGCGCCCTCCGTTGCTAGCACTTGTTCACCACGTCTTAATGGTTTGTTCCGAGGCCGTTGATCGCCCTGTTCAACGGGAACGGCGACGCAGAGACACAGCCGCCATTTGGCCACCGGACGATGCCCGAAGAGGTAATACTCGGTTTACACAACTCACCGATCCGAGAAGAGCGCACCAGAGAGGAGTACCAGTTGACCTATGTCTCTCGGGGGTTCCGAAGGCGGCGGAGGTTGGCTTCTGATGACACTTCTGGTATACCCCCCTATGGTATTAAGGAGGCACCTGTGCGCGGCTACGAGATGAACAAGGACGACTACTTGAAGCGACTGGCTCGAATCGAGGGCCAGGTGCGGGGACTGCAGAGGATGATCACCGAGGACACCTACTGCATCGACGTGCTCACCCAGATCAACTCGGTGGCTGCTGCCCTCCGAAGCGTATCGGTGGGGCTTTTGGATGAGCACGTGCGCCACTGTGTCCGCAAGGCGACAGAGAGCGGAGACGCAGTATCGGCCGACCAGATGGTCACCGAAGCTACGAGAGCGATCGAGCGCCTGGTCCGCTCGTGAGCCGAGGTCAGATAGAGGAGAGGCTGGAGTTCTGATGACCCACGACTCCCAACCCGAGCACCACCATCATCACACGGCGGGCAAAGCCTCCGAGCTCGACGGCATCGGCTCCCACGACGCACATGCCGGTCATGACTCTCATGCGGGCCACGACTCCCATGATGCGCATGAAGGTCACGAGGTGGCGATGTTCCGAGACCGCTTCTGGCTCTCGCTCGCTCTGACCATTCCGGTCGTGGTTTACAGCGAAATGGTTCAGGAATGGTTCGGGTACTCTGCGCCCTCTTTTGCCGGTTCGGAATGGTTGGCACCGACCCTCGGCACCGCAATCTTCGTTTACGGAGGGTCGCCGTTTCTCGTCGGAGCCGTTCAGGAGGCGAGGCGTCGTCAACCGGGGATGATGCTCTTGATCGGAATGGCGATCACGGTTGCCTTCTTGGCATCGGCTTCCACCACGTTTGGGTGGTTCGATCTCGAATTCTGGTGGGAGTTGGCGGCTCTGATCACCATCATGCTTCTCGGCCACTGGATGGAGATGCGAGCAATTGGGCAGGCTCGCGGCGCTTTGGCCGCTCTCGCCGAGTTGATACCCGATCACGCCGAGCGAGTCACGGCGGAGGGGACCGAGACCGTCCCGGTGTCAGAGTTGAAGGTCGGTGATCGCGTGCTGGTGCGACCTGGGGGCCGAGTGCCGGCGGACGGAACCATCTCCGATGGTGAGGCCGATATGGACGAGTCAATGGTCACCGGTGAGTCCAAGCCGGTTCTGAGGGGCCCTGGAGGCAAGGTGGTTGCAGGCACGGTCGCCACCGACACGGCGATTCGCATCGAGGTTGAGGCCGTCGGTGACGAGACAGCGCTTGCTGGGATTCAGCGGTTGGTGGCTCAGGCCCAGCGGTCGCGATCGCGCGCTCAGGTCCTGGCTGACCGGGCGGCGGCGCTTCTCTTCTATGTGGCCGTTGGTGCCGCTGTCATCACTGTCGTGGCGTGGCTCTCCGCCGGGCGCTCCGACCAGGCTGTGACCAGAACGGTGGCGGTCCTAGTCATCGCCTGCCCCCACGCGCTCGGTCTGGCGATCCCGCTGGTCATCTCCATCTCAACCGGAATGGCCGCTCGAAACGGGATCCTGATCAAGGATCGCTTGGCCTTGGAACGGATGCGGATTGTGGATGTGGTCCTGTTTGACAAGACGGGGACCCTGACTAGCGGCACCCACCGGGTGCATGACATAGCCGCGATTGACGGCGATGAGGGCGATCTGTTGGCAATGGCTGCCGCCGCCGAGTCCGATTCCGAGCATCCACTGGCAAAGGCGATCGTCTCGGCAGCGCGGGAGCGAGGCGCCGTGCCCGAGGCGTCCGGGTTCCGCGCGATGAGCGGACGGGGCGTTGAGGCCACCGTCGCCGGCTCCACGGTTGCCGTTGGTGGGCCGGCTCTCATCAGGGAGGGGGGATTCGAGGTCCCTTCGAAGCTGGAGGGGCCGGTTGACGCCTGGCGGGAACGGGGCGCCGCCGTCCTCTTTGTCGTTAGGGACGGAGAGGTGGTGGGAGCTCTATCCCTCGAGGATGAGATCCGACCTGAGTCACGGCAAGCAGTCGACGAGCTCCATGAGCTTGGCGTTCGAGTGGCGATGATCACTGGAGACGCCCGCCAGGTGGCCGATTCGGTGGGGGCGAGCCTTGGCATCGACGAGGTGCTCGCCGAGGTCCTTCCCGAAGACAAGCACTCGAAGGTGGCAGAGCTCCAAGACCGCGGTCTTCGGGTTGCGATGGTCGGTGACGGTGTCAACGACGCACCGGCGCTAGCCCAGGCCGACGTCGGGATCGCAATCGGGGCAGGCACCGATGTCGCCATCGAATCTGCCGGGATCGTGCTGGCCACCGACGATCCACGAGGGGCGGTGAGCGTTCGCCGTCTCTCGCACGCCGGCTACAACAAGATGCTCCAGAATCTGGCGTGGGCCGCGGGTTACAACGTTCTCGCCATACCCCTGGCCGCCGGTGCCCTAGCCTGGGCCGGGTTCGTTCTCGCTCCGGCGGCGGCGGCGGGGCTGATGAGTGCCTCCACCGTGGTGGTCGCGATAAATGCCCAGCTTCTCCGCCGTCTCGACCTTCGGCAGGTCGCAATCGAGAATCAGAGCGCCTAGTGGCAGGCCCCTAGGCCCGTGGCTCCCCGTCTCCTCTCAGAGTCGGCGTCCTCCCCAGATCAAGACTCCCTCGCTGCCTCGATCGAGCATGAGCTGAGATCAGCAGGGACACCGGAGCGGGCGGTGAAGGAGAAGGCGTACCTAAAGAGCGATCTGGAGTTCCTGGGGTCCAGGGTGCCCACCATCCGTTCTGTCGCCAAGGGGGTCCGCAGGGAACACCCCGACATGGGACGGAGCCAGCTTCTGGTTCTCACCGAGAAGCTGTGGGGGAGAGGCATCCACGAGTGCCGGGTGGCGGCGGTGGAGCTACTCGACCTCTACTCGAGCCTGCTCGAGCCTGAGGACATTGAGGTCTTGGAGCGCATGGTGAGGGAGTCGCGGACCTGGGCCTTGGTCGACGGGCTGGCGGCTTCGTTGATCGGCGGGCTGTTGCAGAGGCATCCCGACTCGTCGGCGATTCTCGATCGATGGGCGGTCGATCCCGACTTCTGGGTCCGCCGAGCCGCCCTTCTCAGCTTTCTCGAGCCTCTCCGGCGTGGTGAGGGCGACTTCGCGCGTTTTGCCGCCTACGCCGATGCCATGCTCGAGGAGACCGAGTTCTTCATCCGCAAGGCGCTCGGGTGGGTCCTCCGGGAAGCGTCCAAACGCCGACCCGATCTGGTAGAGGCGTGGCTGGCTCCGCGCACCCATCGGGTCTCGGGGGTGACAATAAGGGAGGCGGTCAAGTATCTGCCTGAGAGCCGGAGGACGAGTCTGCTGGCCGACTACCGCTCGGCAAGGCCAGCCACTTGAGAAACAGCAGCCCGACCGTGCGGAGC
>CAZKFU010000035.1:2530-8178 GCA_964552165.1 uncultured Acidimicrobiaceae bacterium | reverse complement strand
AGCGCTGGCGGAGGCAATCGGCGCGGGCGAGCGGCCCTGCGCGCTGGGAGCCGTGAAGACCAACTTCGGGCATCTGGAAGCCGCCGCCGGAGTGGCCGGCTTCATCAAAGCGGCGCTGGTGCTCGAAAACGAGGAAATCCCGCCCAACCCGGGCTACCATTCGCTGAATCCCCATATCTCTCTGGAAGGCACGCGGCTCTACGTCCCGGCTGAACGCCGGCCATGGCGTCGCGGGGATGGACCCCGGCTGGCGGGCGTGAGTTCTTTTGGATTCACCGGAAGAATCGGCCCCTCAAACCCGCCCTGAAGCAGGTTTCGCATGACCACCGATCCGATGCTGTGCGGGCGATTCGACGCACCAACGACGGCGATGGATTGCGGGTTGAACAGGTATCGGAGGTTTTCGATGCGCCGGCCCCGGCCGGGCTCGACGGCCTCCTCGGGATGGGCCACACCCGCTCCTCGACGATGGGATCAACGACTTGGGCCAACGCCCAACCCACACATCGCCAGGTTGGCAGCACCAGCGTCGCCCTGGGCCACAACGGCAACCTGACCAACACCTCCGAGCTCGCCGCCGCCCTCGGCATCAACGGCGCCACGACCGACACCGACCTCATGATCGAGGGAATCGCTCGCCACCTCGACGACGAGCGCTCCGACTCCAGAGGGCTGGAGATTGCGTTGATGAACGTGGCACCCACCTGGGAGGGGGCCTTCTCGATCGTGGTGATGGATCAGGGAAGGGTGATCGGGCTCAGGGACCGCAACGGGTTCCGCCCTCTCTCCTTGGGCAGGCTCCCCGACGGCGGCTGGGTGATGGCGTCGGAGACGGCGGCCCTCGACCTGGTCGGCGCCCGCTTTGTCCGCGACATCGAGCCCGGCGAGATGGTGGTGGTAGACGCCATGGGGTTACGCAGCCTCCACCCCTTCGCCGACACCGACCCCAAGCTCTGTCTCTTTGAGTTCGTTTACTTCGCCCGCCCCGACAGCCAGCTCTACGGGAAGAACATCCAGGCCGCCCGCCACCAGATGGGGATGACCCTGGCCGCCGAGCACCCCGTCGACGCCGATGTGGTGGTGCCGGTCCCCGAGTCGGGAATACCGGCAGCGCAGGGCTTCGCCACCGCCAGCGGGATCCCTTACAGCGACGGGCTGGTCAAGAACCGGTATGTCGGCCGCACCTTCATCGAGCCCAGCCAGCTCATCCGTGATCGAGGGATCCGCCTCAAGCTCAACCCCATCACCGAGATCCTCTCCGGAAGGCGGGTGGTCCTCGTCGACGACTCCATCGTCCGCGGATCAACCACCCAGCAGCTGGTGGCGATGGTGCGCGACGCCGGCGCCAAGGAGGTCCACCTCCGGGTCTCCTCACCGCCCTATCGCTGGCCTTGCTTCTACGGAATGGACACCTCAGACCGGTCCACATTGATCGCGGCCCGGATGGAGGTCGATGAGATCCGGGGGCACCTCGGCGCCGACACGCTGGGCTACCTGTCCCTGCCGGGTCTTCTCGATGCCACCGGTGTCGCCGGGGCCGGGTTCTGCACCGCATGTCTCTCCGGCAAATACCCGACGGCGGTGCCCGAGATAGTCGACAAGTTTCAGCTGGAAAGGTCGTGACCACCTACTCCGGGGCGGGGGTCGATCTAGACGCCGCCGACCGCCATGTCGCCGCCATCTCCGATGTGGTCACCGCCACCTGGACCGAGCGGGTGATTGGGGGCTTTGGCGGGTTCGCCGCCGGGGTAGAGATCCCTTCGGGGTACCACAACCCGGTTCTGATGATGTCGACCGATGGCGTTGGCACCAAGCTGGAGCTCGCCCGTCGCTCACATCGGTGGTCGGGGGTGGGCCACGACCTGGTGGCGATGTGTGTCGACGATCTCGCCGCGGCCGGGGCCCGGCCCATCGGATTCGTCGACTACCTGGTTGTCGAGTCGCTCCAGCCCGTACGGGACACCGCCATCGTGGCTTCGATCGCAGCCGCCTGCTCGTTGGCGGGATGCCCGCTCCTCGGTGGGGAGACCGCCGTCCACCCCGGGTTGATGGATCCCGGCGCCGTCGATCTGGCGGGAGCGGCCATGGGTGTGGTGGAGAAGGGCGAAGAGCTGGGACCGCACCGGGTTCACCCCGGCGACCTCGTGGTGGGATTGGCCAGCCCCGGCCTCAGATCAAACGGCTTCTCGCTGGTGCGTCGGCTCTTCGAGGAGGAGACCCCCGACGGACTCCTCGACCCTGCGGTGATCTACTCCCCCGCCGTGATGGACGCCGTGGCCGGCGGTGGGGTCCACTCCGCCGCTCACATCACCGGGGGCGGTCTGGAGGCCAACCTGGCGCGTGCCATACCCGACGGGTTGACCGCCGCCATCCACTGGGGATCGTGGTCCGAGCCCGACGTCTTCGGGTTGATCCGTGAGCGCGGCGTCGACGAGCCCGAGATGCGTCGCACTTTCAACCTGGGGATCGGGTTCTGCCTTCTCGTCGGTCCCGACGCCGCCGACGAGGTCATGTCGGTGGTGTCTGCGCATTCACCCCTCGTTATCGGTGAGGTGTCGGCCGCGTGACCTTCGCCGAGGCGACTCGTCTCGATCTCGACGGCGACAGCCTCCGTGGTGAGATCCCACCGGGGTGGGACATCATGGGCAACGCCAACGGAGGCTATCTGCTGGCTCTTGCCGCCCGGGGCGCCACGTCCATTGCGGGACGCCCCGACCCGGTCACGATCACCGGCCACTTTCTGCGCCCGGCTCAAGCGGGCCCGGTGTCAATCACAGGGGAGGTTCTCAAGGAGGGGAAGCGATTCGCCACCGTCCTGGTGAGGCTCGCCGGCAAGCCCGGCCCTCTTGTCGTCGCCCTGGCCACCGTTGGCGAGTTGTCCGCGGAACCAGGCCCGGTGATCCACGCTGCCCTCCCACCTCAGCTGCCACCGCCCGAGGAGTGCGTTCCCATCGAGCCCACCGACACCTTCCCTCCCCCCTTTGTGGGACGGATCGACCTCCGCCTCAACCCCGCCGACATCGGCGGTGCCATAGGCCGCCCCACCGGCGAGGCCTCGATGACCGGTTGGTTCCGGCTCCGAGACGGCGAGCCGCTGGGCACGCATACCCTGGTGATGGCCACCGACTCCTTTCCTCCCACCACTTTCAACCTCGACATCCCTCAGGCCTGGGTTCCCACAATCGAGCTGACGACTCACGTCCGGGGCCGCCCCACCCCCGGGTGGCTGCGCTGTCGGTTCACCACCCGTTACATATCCGATGGGTTCCTCGAAGAGGACGGCGAGATATGGGACGAGATCGGCCGCTTGGTGGCCCAATCCCGGCAACTGGCGCTGGTGCCCCGGGGATAGGTTCCCTGTCGTGGGCACTCAACCGCCGTCACCGCGGCCGACAGCACACGCTTGCCATCACCCGCCGATGCCGTATGCACGCGACCGCCATCACCGCGGGCGGCTGCACACGCATCAACCGCCGTCATCAGCTTCACACTCGCCCACCGTCGACTCTCCCGGCCCGACGCGACATGACTTACGGGTACCGTGTCGGAGGTGATACCTGACACACCGCCGCCTCTGTTTCGTGACGACCCCGAGAATCATCGTTACGTCGCCGAAGTCGATGGGGAGATCATCGGCCTGGCCGTCTACCACCTACGGGGCGGCCGCCACGTCTTCGTCCACACCGAGGTCGACCCCGAATACGAGCGTCGGGGGATCGGCTCGGCTCTCGCCAAGTACGCGCTCGAGGATGTCAAGGCGCAGGGTGGGTCGGTGGTTCCCATCTGCCCCTTCATCGCGGCGTGGCTTCGCCGTCACCCCGAATACGACGAGCTGGTGGACCACGACCTCCTGGATCGCATCAACTCCGGCGCGGAGGGCTGAACCTCAGGACCCGTCCTCGTACTTGAACGACACCTTCACCTTGGCCCGATACGCGACCACGGCCCCGTTGTCTAGCTGCATGTCGAGCTCTGACACCTCGGCGATGCGCAGGCCTCTCAGATGCTCCGCGGCGCGGCTGACGGCTACGTGGGCCGCCTTTTCCCATGACTCGCTGCTGGTCCCGACCAGCTCGATCACCTTGTAGACACTTTCCGCCATCTTGCTCCTCCATTGCGATGACCCAAACCTATCTCCTCACCCACCTATCTTGTCGACCTGATCTCGGAGACAGCCAATGAAACGCAAGGAGGCGTGACGGTGTGAAGATCGCCAGGATCACACCACCTCGGCTTCGCTCGATGGAGGAGGAGGGAAAACGATCCGCCACCTGGCTCGAGCTGTTCTACGACCTCGCCTTTGTGATTGCGATCGCAGTACTCGGCGACCGACTCCACCAGGACATCTCATGGGGCGGGCTGGCGGCGTATATCGGATATTTCGCCTTGCTGTGGTGGCTCTGGGCCAGCCACACCTTCTACGCCGATCGCTACGACACCGACGACCTCGTGTACCGCCTTCTGGCGACCGCCCAGATGGCGGCGATCGTGGTGATCGCCGCCTCGCTGTCGACCGGTGCCACCGGGTCGACCTTTGTCTTTGCACTGGCGTTCGCCTCGACCCGGGTTCTCCTGTTGGTCAACTATGGGCGGGTCTACCGCCACCTCACCCAGGCCCGGAGCCTGGTACGGGGATACCTGATCGGTTTCGGAGCCGCCGCCGCGGTGTGGACGGTGTCGATCTTCTTCCCGGAGCCTGCACGGTTCTGGGTCTGGGCCCTCGCTCTCACCATCGATCTGGCGACTCCTTGGGTGATGCGCCGGGAGCAGGCCGTTGGACGTCTCCCATCTGCCCGAGCGATTCGGGCTCTTCACGATCCTGGTGCTGGGCGAGTCGATAGCGGCCGTGGCGACTGGCCTCGACCACTCCGGCTGGTCGATGCCTTCGGTGCTAACTGCCGCCATCGGCGTCGGTGTCGCCACCGCCCTGTGGTGGATGTATTTCGACAATGCCGAGGGGAGCGTTGTCCGTCGCCGGGACATGGGCGGCAGGACCTGGCGGCCCACTGGATGGATCTACGCCCACATGCCGCTGGCTGCGGCGCTGGCCGCCGTCGGTGTCGCGCTCGACGCCGCGGTTTCCGCCTCGGGCGAGGGCCCCGTTGACCGGCCGGTGAGGCTGCTCTTCGTCGGCGCGGTGGCGGTGGCGCTCGCCGCCATGGCGCTTATCCAACACGCCTCGCTCACCCACCCCCGGGCCACGCTCAATCGCGCCATCACCCTGAATCGGCTCGCCGGGATCCCTCTGGTGGCCCTGATCGGGCTTTTCTCCGGAGTCGAGGCACAGTGGATCGGGTTGGGCGTACTCGGCGTGTGTGCCGCTGAGGTGATCGCCGACATGACGGCATCGGCGATGGCGCCATGACCCCGTCTGAGCCACCGGGCCGGTCCCGACATGGCCTCAATAATCCTCGGGCTCTCCTCGCGAGATCCGCCGGCTTGGTCGGAGCGGCGGCAGTGGCGCAGGTGGCCAGCTGCAACCTTCACGAGATCGGCCACGCCGCGGTGGGCAGCCTGTTGGGTTGGGAGGTGGAGCGGGTCAACTTGTGTCTTCCTGCCGGCGGCAGCGTCGAGTACGCATCGGTCGGGAACTGGGCCGGCAACATCCAGGGTTACGCCGGCGGCTTCATCGCCGCCGCCTTCCTCCT
>CAZKFU010000035.1:0-2520 GCA_964552165.1 uncultured Acidimicrobiaceae bacterium | reverse complement strand
TGTCGACGGACGTGGTGGAAGGGGTGATGGCGTTCCTCGCCGTCTACTTCCTGGTCTTCGCCCGCCGCTCCCGGCCGCTGCAAGGTCCGGTGTGGTGGGGCGCCGGTTTGGGGGCGGTGATATGGGTGGGCCCGCAGATCGTCATAGGGATGGTCGAGGGGAGCGCAGGCCCTGGTGACGACTACACCGAATGGTTCCGAGACTTTCCCGTCTTGTCGGGATCTCTGATCGCAGCGGCCATCGCCGCCGGAGTGCTTGCCTACTCGTGGCGATGGCGTGCCGGCTCCACCGGCTCACTTCCAGCCGGCTGATCCCCGTCTGAATGGCAGAAAGAGGGATCACCGTCGTCTGATATGCATGGTGAATCCCATGACCTGACCCTCGACTGCACACCCAGGCTTTCATTCGCCTTGTCCGTAGGATGCCGCGGATACCCAGTGTGAACCAATGAAATATGCAGTAAACCCGGATGGAGTGGCCAAGGCCAAGAGCCTCATCGAGAGCCGTCAATACGTGGTCACGAGTAGTTGGGGAGATGTTCAACCCGACGCCGATGCTCAGAACCGCTACCTGGAGAACCACTCCTGGGAGGAGTACGGCGCGTGGCATCTCGGTCTCACCGTCGCCGTAAGAGAAGAGACCAAGGCTCGCTATGCCTTCGTCTACGGGGACTTCAGACGTCTCCACCGAATGGGACTCATCGCGTGCCACTACCGAGCGGCAGAGTGGGGACACAAGGAGATTGAGCTCGCCGCGCACGACCTCCTGCAGCTGCTCGACATCCGGCGAGGACTCTGAGCCCGACATCAAGAGGGCCTCGGCTGCGCGCACCTTCCGTTCTCGCGCATCAAGTGCGTCATATTGGCTTGGGAGAGGGGGTGATTCCCCATAGACGGCTCATGCGGTGTGGGCGATGTTGGGACCACCACTGGGCCGGAACGCGAAATGAGCCGGCCTCCACCTGGAAAGGAAACATCATGAGAATCCAACGATCCGGCGTTGCGCTGGTAATGGTTGCGGTGGCTCTGCTTCTGGGGGCGTGCGGATCGGAAGCGACAACTTCGACCTCCGAAACAACCCTTACGACGATCGCACCTACCACTACCGTCCCGCCACCCACGACCACCACGACTCTCGGCCCGGGAGACATTGTCAAGATCTTCATCGGTGCCATCAGCTCGCCCGACTTCCGGGGTGACGCCGATGTCACAACCGAGTTGCGAGCCGACGAGATCGTCATCACCGGCACCGGCCGGATCGCCTTCGATGGAGGCAACAGCTACGCGATCATGGATTTCCTAGGCACCACCAATGAGACCCTCGACATCGACGGAGTGAAGTACACCAGTCGCAACGGTGGCCCTTGGGTGAGTGACGAGGTGGTGGGCCGACCCTTTGGCAGCGCCCCGACGGCTACGGCTGCCCCGGGAGCCGATCTGGAGCTGGCGGTATGGATGCAGACCGTGGCGACCCTGACCCATAGGGGCGAGGTGGCAGACGGTGACCTGGTGCTCCATCGATTGGAGCCCGCCAACGGAGCCATGAACCCTGCGGCGCTGGGGTTTGGCGACGACGAGAACGTGACGGTGGAAGCCACTTTCTGGGCCCGCGACGACGGGCAGCCACATGCCATCGACCTGACGATCGACGACTGGTCGGATCCCGAGATCACCTACACGCTCAGCCTTCGCATGGAGTTCACAACGCCAGATCCAGAGCAGGTCGTTGAGGCGCCCACCGAGCACCTGTACCGGCACTCCTCCGATCTCGGCTTCACCATCGGATACCCACGCAACTGGGATGTGGTGGAGGAACGCTCGGAGTTCACAGTCGACTACTTCCTCGGAATCCAAGGTGACGAGCTCCACGTCTATCGAAACGACCTCGACAAGCCCGGAGTCGAATCCTTGAACGGATGGCTCGATGGGCTCCGAATGAATTGGAAGCGAGAGCTAGGGGCGGAGTTTGGTGAAGCCGGAGAGGCAATGGTCAATGAGGGATCCGCTCGTTACATGTCCTTCCGGTATGAGGACGACGACTTTGGGTCGGTTTGCGGCGCGTACCTGGTCACGCAGGTGACGGAGGATGTGGTCGTCGACTTCATCTACTACTGCGGCTACTCGGACGATGAGGACGCAGCGCTGGCCAAGCTGCTCGACCTCGCTACCACGTTCTCTTGGGAGGCGTGACGGCATGTTCGCGGTGCGGGGTCGGTCACCGAAATCGGGTGTGACCGGCCCCTCTCGCGAGACTTGAAGGGCAGCCCATGGTAAGCGTGACCAGCAGTATCTGCCGGTATGGAGCCCCACGTCGCAGGACTCCCCTCCTAAACCCACCCCTTCAGCGTATGGAGCACCAAGCTCCCGGCTACCGCGACATTGAGGCTGTTGCCCATTCCCTGCATGGGGATCTCCACCACGTCGTAGCACGCGGCGAGCGCCGCCTCGGGGATGCCCGAGACCTCATGGCTGAACAGGAGTGTCGTCGAGGATGGGTGAGTCCAAGGTCATGGAGCGGACG
>CAZKFU010000034.1:0-8245 GCA_964552165.1 uncultured Acidimicrobiaceae bacterium | reverse complement strand
GACCAAGGCACGGTTGGTGGTGGAGACATCGTTGAGATCGACGCCGTTTAGCTCGCCCAACGGGTAGTCGGCACGCTCGAGCATGTCGGAGACCATGCCTTGCATCCCCATCCGGCGACCGTCGTCGGGCGAGTAGATGCGGGTGACACCGTAGGCAGCAAGCGCCTCTCCCTCTGTAGGGAGGATGGTTCCGCCACCTCCTCCAAAGATCCGGATATGGGCCGCATCTCGTTCCACGAGCAGATCGCGGAGGTAGCGGTAGAACTCGTTGTGACCGCCCTGGTAAGAGGTGACGGCTATGCCGTGTGCATCCTCCTCGATGGCGGTCTCAACGATGTCGAGCCCGGTGCGGTTGTGCCCCAGGTGAATCACCTCCGCCCCCGACGCCTGGAGGATGCGACGGAAGATGTTGATCGAGGCGTCATGCCCGTCGAAGAGTGTGGTCGCGGTGACGAACCTGATCTTGTGTTGGGGCCCGCCGGGAGTGGTCATTATGTGCTACATAGTAGAAGCCCTCAGTTTCACCCCTACCGCAGTCGACCCGAGCTTGCTACCTTGATAGATGTCATGGGCACATATCGCGGGCGGATACAGGGGCAGGCACTCGAACCCACGATGGTCACGATCCAGTTGGAGGACGGGAGGTTCCGAATGGTCGCCGGGACCAAACGGCTCGGCTCTTGGAATCGTGATGACGTCGAGGTGGAGCGCACCGGCATCTACAGGTTCTCGATCAGGGTGGAAGGCGAGGAATTCGAGTTTCATCCCGAGGAGCCAAGTGAGTTCTCCAATGGTGTCGGCGCCGTCATCGATCTTCGCGACGGTCGCGGCCGGTTTGGCCTCGCCGCCCGTATCCGCGAAGCCTCGAACTGACAATAGGGAAGGTGGTGCAGGATCTTCCGGGATCTACCTGTGCCGCTGAGGGTCATCCTCCGCGGTGGGGCGTTGGTCGCCGCCGTGGTTGGCATCGAGGCCGTCTACGCGGTTCTGCGCCCGGTCCCGGATCAACCCGAGTTTGACCCCTCCGGCTTGTTCGGTTCCGAGGAGGGCCCGCGAATTCGGGTGGCCGTCCTCGGTGACTCAACCGTGACCTCGCCAGGCGTCCTGGATGCCGATGACATCTGGATCCGAAAAACGGTTCGTCGGCTTGCATCCGATACCGGCGTTGAGCTCCGCTCGTTTGCGGTGGGGGGCTCGAAGGCAGCCGACATCATCGCCGTCCAGCTCGAAAACGCCATTGCCTTTGCACCGCACCTGGCTTTCGTCTCGGTGGGTGCCAACGACGTGCTCAGAGGTGTGGCATTGGCGTCGTTCAGGGAGCGTCTCGACGTCATCGTCGGGCGGTTGACGGAGCAAGGAGCGACGGTGATCCAGAGCGGTGTTGGCGACCTGGGCACCATTCCCCGCCTCCAGCCGCCTCTGCGAAACGTCATCTCGCAGAGGTCCCGCCGCTTCAACGCCGTCCACCTACAGGTCGCCGATCGCCATGGCAGCGCGGTCGTCGATCACTGGAATGGGCCCGGCAGACGGTTCCATTCCGACCCCGACCTGTGGTCAGCCGACCACTTCCACGTCAACCCACGTGGCCACGACATCTGGGCTGAGGCCACCTGGGCCACGGTCGAGCCGCTACTCCCCCATCTCGTTGCAGCTCGCTGAAGCCCTCGATCTGGCAGTCACCGAGCCCCGAGCAACTCTGGGCACCTATCGTGGCGATGGATCTCCCCACCTGGTGCCGGTCACGTTCGCCGTCGTCGCCGGAGCGATTGTCACCATGGTGGACAGCAAGCCGAAGACGACCACCAGATTGCGGAGGTTGGTCAACATCGAGGCCGATCCCCGGGTGACGATTCTCGTTGACCACTACAGGGAGGAGTGGAGCGATCTGTGGTGGATCCGCTTCGACTGCATCGCGTCGATCCGCGGCGAAGGGACCGAATGGGAATCGGCGCAACGGGCCCTGGTCGGTCGGTACGACCAGTACCGGGAAGATCCACCAGAGGGGCCTGCCATCATCTCTCGCCCCGAGTCCTTCGCCTGGTGGCGCGGCAGTCGATGATCCCATCGGTCGTTATCAGCCAATCCATCGGGCTGTCCTGGGTGTCACTGGGCACTGCATCCATGAGCCTGCCGGGAGCCACCACTCCCACCGACATCGCGGTTGGCCGTCGGCGTCGAAGCACACGGTCGTAATGGCCGCCACCGCGGCCCAACCGCCGTCCTTCGGCATCAAAGGCGTGCCCGGGAACCAAGAAGTAGTCGATGTCCGTGACTGGGACCTCGGGGGTCCCGGCCAACGGTTGCTCGAAGCCGAGACGATGTCTCTCCCGTGGCGCCGCAGCGTCGCCGAATGCGAGGTCGTCGCCGTCTGGATCGAGACGAGGCAGCAGCCAACGCCATCCGGGGAGTATGAGGAACAGCGGGGTCACGTCGATCTCGCCGGAGAGGGGGTGGTAGGCGGCGATCGTCCCGGGAAGACGCGGCGCCAGCCACTCCCGCAACAGCTGGGTGACTCGAGCCTGCTCCTCCTCGGTGGGAGCCGGAAGCGCCCTCATCAGACGTCGAATCTCCTCCTTGGTCACAGGTGGCAACCTATCCCATGCGCCGAGCCATCGCCACGAGCCGGCAGCCCGGGCCCCGCGGTCGGTCACACATCTGGTGCTGAGGAGGTCCCATGGTGGGCCGGGAGGTACCCTCGACTGATGCGGTGGCTCCTAGTTGTTCCCCGAACCGTGCTGACGCTCATCGGAGGAGCACTGGCGACGCTGATCGCCGGCCCGCTGGTAGTTCTGATAGCGAGGTTCAATCCGACGTCACCGGTGATCGATAGAATCGCCCGGGTTTGGAGCCGGTGGTGGCTGTTGTTGGCGGGCTGCCACCTCGAGGTGACCGGGCGCGATGATCTCGACCCCACCCGATCCTACGTGGTAGTCGCCAATCATCTCTCGGCGCTCGACATCATGGTCTCCTTCCTGGCGACACCGATACCCATCCGGTTTCTCGCCAAGACCGAGTTGTTTCGGATTCCAATCCTCGCCAGCGCGATGCGAGCCATCGGCATCGTCGAGGTCGACCGCACTGCCCGGTCGGCGATCCACGCCATGGTCAACCAACAGGCAGAGGAACTGGTGGCAACCGGACGCTCTCTGATCATCTACGCCGAGGGCACCCGATCACTCGACGGAACTCTGATGCCCTTCAAGAAGGGAGCCTTCACTATGGCCATCACCGGGGGCCTCCCGGTGTTGCCGGTGACTATCCACGGGACGGACAAGGCCTGGCGACCCCACACCCCATGGGTCTTTGGTGGCCGGGTCCGTGCCGTGGTCGACGAGCCCATCGAGACATCTCATCTCACTACTGCCGACGTTGGTGACCTCAGAGACCGCGCCTGGAAGGTGATAGCGGAGCGTTTCCGCGAGTTGGGCGGAACGGTTGCCGGCTGACCCGGCGTCTTTGCGCTGGTAGCCCCGACCCGGACATAACCTGAACCGGTGATTGACGATCGCTACCAGCTGACCGATCGGATAGGCACCGGAGGAATGTCCGCAGTCTGGCGGGCCACCGACAAGCTTCTGGCGCGGTCCGTAGCGATAAAGCGCCTGCTACCACACTTGGCGTCGAATCCAGACGCCGCCGAGAGGTTCAGACGGGAGGCCCAGGCGGCGGCCGGTCTCAGCCATCCCAACATCGTCACCGTGTTCGACACCGGCGAGGACGAGGACGGTCCCTATATCGTCTTGGAGCTGATCGAGGGCCAGACCGTCGCCGACAAGCTGGCCACCGGGAACGCGATCCCGCCTGCATCCGTGGTCTCGATCGTGCGGGGAGCAGCCGAAGCTCTGGATCACGCCCATTCGCTGGGTGTGGTCCATCGCGACATCAAGCCGTCGAACCTGATACTCGACCCGGGCGGTAGAGTCCGTCTCGCCGACTTCGGCATCGCCAAGACCATCGACGACCCGACGACGGTGACCGAAACCGGGAAGCTGGTGGGCACCATCGCTTACATCGCCCCCGAGATCCTGGACGGTGAGCCGGCAACCCCCGCCTCGGACGTCTATTCGCTGGGTGCAGTCACCCACGAGATGCTCACTGGGTCACCTCCCTTCCAAGCCGAGAGCATCGGCGCCCTGCTGGAGGCGATTCGCAGCGGCGAGGTCGCTCCACTGGGGGCGGACGTTCCGTCGGGGATGGCAACGGTGGTGGCCGACGCGATGTCGCGTGACCCTTTCGGGCGCCCATCCTCCGCTGGATCCTTTGCCCTTGCGCTGGCCGAGGATGCCACCCTGCCCCTGGAGCCGGCCGGCGTTCTCCTCGCCGATCCCAAGCGACCTCCCCCTACCGAGATGTCAGAGCAGCCGACCATGATCTTGAAGATCGGCGAGACCGTGGCATCGAAACCGGCTCGGCAACGCGTACCCCCCTTGCTTATCGCTGGGGTGCTCGTGTTGGCGGCCGGTCTCATCGTTGCCGCAATGAGCAACGGGACGGATCCGGAGGAGCCGGGCGACACCCTTTCTGCGGAGGCGACGACAACCAGCGAGCCGCCGACAACGACCTTGCCCCCCACGACCGCCATCGACACCATGGAGGGCAAGAGGAGCGAGATCATCGCTCTTCTCGACGATCTTCGCCCTCCACAGTTCAAACCCAAAGAGGTCAGGGAGGTGAGGAAGGCGCTGGATGAGGTGATGGAGAAGTGGGATGAGGGCGACACAGACGACGTCGGAGAGAAATTCGGCGATCTGCTGGAGAAGGTGGGCAAGCTGACGGATCCGGAGGCGCGTCAACGGTTGGTCGATCTGATCCTGGAGCTGGCGGAGATCATGGGTGTGGAGCCGGAGTTCGACGACTGAGCCTTCGGGGCCCGAGTCCCAGCGGCCGGCACCCCCAGTCTCCGCAATCCGAGGTGTCAGTCGTAGACCCCGGCCAAATAGGCGGTTCCCTCATCGGTCACCACGCAGAGAAAAGCACCTGCCGAAGTGACCAGCTGGTAGCGATTGGTGGAAACACCGCCTTTCCACCATCGTCCCGTCATCCGCCAGGGACCGCTCCAACTCAGCACCGGATCCCATCGCGACCCCAGTCGGATCCGGGTAGGCATACCCGAGTCCCACTCGATATCGACGACCGGTGGCGCAGGAGGAACCAACGCCGGGCTGGGAGGTGGAGTGGAACCGGGCCAGGGGGCAGCTTCCCCAATCTCAGGAGCCGGCTCCCCCCACCGATACCACAACACCCGATCGCGAGGCATCCGCCCTCCCGAGACGGCCGCTTGGACCACCTCGTCGGGGCCCACCAGGGCCTGTGCCCGGGCCAGAGCCCGCTCGGCCTCGAGTAGCGACGTCTGGTCCTCGAAGAGCCCCATCTGACGCCCTTCCCCAGAGAGGTCGGCGGGGTCCAGTCGCAACGAGATGATGCCTCCTGGCACACCCTCGCTCTCGATCCAGGCGCGCAGCTGCCACCAGACCCGTTCGGTGAGTGCAGCCTCGGTGAAGGGATCTGCCGACCGCCACACCCTGGACCTGATCCCGCCACCGCCTGCTCTTGCCTCGACGAGCACGCGGTAAGGGGCCACGCCTTGTCGGCGGAGACCGTCGAGAAGGCGTGCCGACAGCGAACGAGCCGCAAACCCGGCCCGATCGATGGTGGTCAAGGGCTCCTCGAAACGATGCTCCACTGCAAGCTCATCGGGGATGACTCGGGGACGGGGCGGCTGGTCGTCACCACTGGCCAGACGATGGGCTGCCACCCCCGGCCACCCGAACCGCGAGGCAAGGGCTTCCCGGGGAAGTCGCGCCAGGTCACCCAGGGTGGTCACCCCCAACCAGCGGAAGGTGTCCACCAGCGATTCACGACCAGGCCCCAACACCGAAAGGTCGAGGCCCGTGAGAAAGGCCACGGTGTCGTCCACGATCAGCGTTTGCCCCGATGCGGCCACCCCCGCCGCCCATCGCGCCGCAAAAGCACCATCGGCCACGTTACCGGCGCCGAGCCCGATCTCCATGAGCACTCTCTCCGCCAGGGGCCTCTCTCCGCCGTAGTAGCGGATCGCCCCCCCTATGGGCACCAGGAGAAGCCCCGGCTCGACCACCTCAACCCGAGGAACCAGCGACTCGACCACGTCGATCACAGGTTCGAAGCGCCGCATCTCCTCGCCTGCATCGCGGATGAGAACGGTCGATCCGGGGACCAGCGCCTCCGCCTCGCGACGGGGCATACCCAAGACCACCCCAAGCTCCCTCAGGTCATCGGTCGCCGCCACCACTCTGTCATCGACAACGAGGCAGGGCTCACCCGATGATGGGGCGTCGGGACGACCCAACGGCCAGTCCCGGAACCACACACACAAAATCCGCACCCGAATCCTCCACCTCGAGCAGTTGCGACATCCCAAAGACACCCTTTCCCGTCGCCTCCAGTGAAAGGTGCCGCCGCTTCAGTCGGCCATGTCCCTCCTCGGTTCCCTCCCAAGTGGCTCCCCGAGCCCGGAGCCGGAGATAGGACACCCCCGAGGGGAGGGCGCCCCCCAGGGGACGGAGGACCACGAGTGCTCCCCGTGCCCGAGCCAAGGCGCCGAGCCGCCGCAGATCGTGGTCCCCCACCCCGGTTGGGACTTCGGCGTAGACCGCCTTCACCCCTTCCAGCAACGCCGCCGCCACCTGTGGCCAGACTCTCCGCTCAGGGCATCGCACCACCACCAACCGGTCGGGTCTCACGCCTACCTCCCACGCCGCTGGTGGAGAAAGCCATCCCCGCACATCGAGGGCTACCACGGGAGCCAAAAGCGAGTGCTCCGCCAGAAACGACAGCCCGAGCCGGGTCAGCCCGGAGCCGAAGTCTCCCACCAGCTCGGTGACCCGCCCTGGTTTGACACGAAGGACCTCGGGCATCGCCGCCGCCTCGTCACGTGTCTTGGTGATGACCAAGCTGACTCCGTCTTGGGGCACGCCAGCCTATCGAACATATGTTCGATAGGCAAGGGAGGTGGCGGCCGGTGACCCAACGAACTGAGTCCCGATCCACCTACGTGTGCCCCCTGGGTAGCCAGGTGCCGACATCACTGATTCGTGGAGCGTCGCCTGTTTACCGCGACGCCGTGACCATCTCCAAAGTCGGAAACGAGAGGTGCGTAGGGTGGGAGCATCGGGATAAGCAGAGAGTCATCGGTCTGGGTGATCACCACCGTAACCCTGGTGGTGATGAGCCTTTTGGCGGCTTGCATCGAAGTGGGCGACCGAGAGAAGGACCGGGCTGACCCGCGCATATTCGAATATGAAGCGGCACCCTTTGAGTCGGTGGAGACCCCCAGCCGAGAACAGGTGGGCGTTTTCACGGTATCCGAGATCGTTTTCGTTAGCCCCTCTGGGGGCCCGGGTGAATGGTCGACTCCATAGACCGGCCGGGGCAGGCAACGGCGCAGGAGTGATCCTCTTGCACGGCTCTGGGGGTGTGGCGCGAGAAATGGATGCTCACGGTGCAGCACTTGCGTGCTCGGGTGCAGTCACGTTGGCCATCAATGCCCCCAATGCCGGACGCGGCGGCTCCTTTGTCAGGTTCACCGAGCAGGATTACGAGGACCAGGTGCGTCTCATCCAAGACTTGCGGCGCTCGATCGACTGGCTGGTCGAAGCTCACAATGTCGACCCCAACCTGCTCGGGTTCTTAGGAGTCAGCTATGGCGCGGCGATGGGTTCGCTGCTCGTAGGGGTAGAGCCGAGGATTGATGCGGCCGCTCTCATGGTGGGCGACGGGGGGTTGGTCGCCCACTTCACGGAGGGAGGCGAGCCAACTGTGGAGGTTGCCGGAGTACCCAGGATCGACGAATGGCTCCAGCGAATGGCGCCTATCGAGCCATCCTTGTTCCTGGCCGATGCCGCTCCCATGCCCCTCCTGCTGGTATCTGGCCGGAACGACGAGTTCATTCCCGAAGCGGACTCCATTGCGTGGCATGAGGCGGCGGGCGAGGGTAGCCAAGCCGTCTGGGTCGAGACGGGCCACTTTCTGAGCCCTGAGGTTTGGGCGGACACCTACTCCTGGCTTGGGCGCCATCTCGGGCTTGACGCGCAGAAAATATCTGACTGTCTCAGTGCCAGCTAACCCTCCCAGCCGACGGCTTCTGGCCGCCTAGGCCTCCAACTCATCGAGGGTGCGCGGCCAGTCCTCCTTGAGAAGCCTCGAGAGCGAGCGATCGGCGAGCAGGGTGCCTGCCGTCTGGCATCGGGCGCAGTAGTTGGTCTCG
>CAZKFU010000033.1:0-8313 GCA_964552165.1 uncultured Acidimicrobiaceae bacterium | reverse complement strand
CCGATCCGGTGGTCTGGCTCAAAGCCGGGGTCTGCAGGGGAGCTCTTCACCTCGATGTCGAGCGCGGTCTCCGGCAGGGCACTGATCACCTCGTCGAGAAGGGCCGGGCGCTCCCCTTCCCCCAGGTCGAGCTGAGATAGGCGATCCCAGTTTGCCTCGTGAACGGGGATGCCACCCAGTTCGGTGTCATGGGAGAGAACCAGCTTGCCATCGGCGCTGCGGCGGACATCGACCTCGACCATCGGGGCCACCCCTGCGGCGGCGATCGCACCACGCAGTGTGTTGGGAGGGTGTCTCAGTGGCCACCCGCGGTGGCCGATTATCACCGGCGGATTGCTGAAGGGAGACATAAGAACCCCAAAGAAACCGTTTACAAGAGGGAGCGGGGACTGTACCGTTGGCGGCTGCAAATCCCCGTTCCTTGGCGCTTACAGCCAGGAGAGCGCTTGTGAAGAGTTTCACAAAGAGAGGACGTTAGTGCCCACCACCATTACCACCATTACCCCCGTTGACACCGATTGGCGAGACCTCGCCGCATGTCGTGACTCCGAGCCGGCGCTCTTCTTCCCCGTCGGCACCACCGGGCCCGCAGTCGAGCAGATCGCAGCCGCGGTAGAGATCTGCATGTCGTGCCTCGTTCGCGAGGACTGTCTCCAGTACGCCCTCGAGACCAATCAGGAATCAGGAGTTTGGGGCGGTTACCCCGAGGACGACCGCCGCCGTCTTCGCAAACGCTGGCTGGCCGAGAGACGGCGCCGCTCCCTGTAGAGGGCCCCTCAGGCTCCTCCTCGGAGCCTCATACCGCCGGGGCGAACCCCACATGGCGGTCAGACTCGGAGCCCTCGATCTCGACAAACGCCACCTTGGTCACCGGGACGCCCACGGTTCGACCCCGGGTGTCAGTGAACCACGCCACGGCGCCGGCCTGCCCGATCTGAGCCTCTATCTCCGAGCGAAACTCCTGAGCGTCCTCGACTTCGAGCTCGATGACCTTGTCGGCGTCGGCGATCCCGATACGAACCTTCACGTCTGCCCTCGCTGTTGACTAGTGACCATCGTAACCCCCTACCGATCGCACTCGGTGAGACGTACGTTGGTCATCATGAGCAGACGCACCCCGCGAGTGGGAGCCGCCTTCGCGCTTGTCGTCGCTCTCACCTTGGGGCCCGAGATTCTCGTGGCGCTCGGTGACGACAAGGTCGTCACCCCCGGGTACATACCGGCACCGCTCTCAGCAGGCCCGGGGACCGTTCCCCACCCCGCCGGACCGGTCGAGGTCGTTGTGGTGAGAGGCGACAACATGTGGAAGCTGGCGCAGCGCCGGATCGAAGAAGTCTCTCCGCATTCGGCGGTGTCCCCGTATTGGAGGACGGTGGTGGAAGCCAATCGGGGCTCGATCCGCTCCGGGAACCCCGACCTCATCTATCCCGGCGAGATCTTGGAATTGCCGGCGTTGGAGACAGGATCCCCCTGAGCGAGTTCGCTCAGCGGCTGGCAACCAGCTTGGCCACTGTCCCGTCGAAGGTAACCAGGTACAACTCGCCGTCGCCGCCCAGCCCAAAGCTGTTGATCTGGCCCAGCTGGCCCAGCTCGTCGGTCCAGTCTCTTTCCTCGGTTATCTCGCCGTCGACGAACCTGAAGCTCTTGATCCATTGGGCGCACCAGTCGCTATAGAAGTAGGTACCCGCGAGCTCGGGGATGGCGGCTCCCCGATAGACGTATCCCCCGGTGACCGAGCAGTTGGAGTCTTCGTGCAGGTAGGTGATCACCGGCGCCGTGTAATCCGCGGCATCGCAGTCCGTCTTGTGGAAGCAACGGGTCCCCTCCATGTCCGACCAACCGAAGTTGTAACCGCCGCCCTCCAATGGGACCACATTTATCTCCTCCTGATCGGCGTGGCCAACGTCGGCGATGTAGACGAGCCGATCGACGGGATCGATGGAGAACCTCCAGGGGTTCCTCAGCCCATACGCCCACACTTCGGGGGCTCCGCCACCTCCGACGAACGGATTGTCCGGTGGGACCCCATATGGGTCCCCGCCATCGACATCGATGCGAACGATTGAACCAAAGAACGTATTGGGGTCTTGGCCCTGCGCTCGCGAGTCGGCGCCATCCCCCAGAGAGACATAGAGGTAGCCGTCGGGGCCAAAGTGGACGTTTCCGGCGTAATGGCGAATGTCGGTGGCGTTGGGCGGCTGCTCCCGCTCGAAGAGGACCCGCTCGGAAGCGGGGTCGGCGAGGTTGGGATCGTCGGCCGTGACGGTGAACTCGGAGAGCTGTCGCCTCCCGCCACGATCCGTATAGTAAACGTAGAAGCGCCCGTTCTCGGCGAAGTCGGGATGGAAGTCGAGACCAAGGAGACCCTGTTCGATCCCGCCGGCGAGCACGCGATCGTCGATGGCGAGAAACGCCGGATCGAGCATCTCGTTGTTGGAGTCGATGATCCTGATTACGCCCACGCGCTGCACCACGAACAGCCGGTCGTCACCCTCAGGAGCGGTGATCACCGTCGGCTGGCGGTAGTTGGAGTCGATCACCTCGAGCTCGAAGCCTTGTAGCGGCGGCAGCGGGTTGGTTGTCTCGGGCGACTCGGGCAGCGTGGTTTCCGAGGGAACGGTGGTCTCCGTCGACCCATCGGGTGTGGTGGTCGCCCCCGCCTCGGGCGCCGATGTGGTGGTATCCCCCACATCCCCGCGTCCCCTCATCAGGATGAACCCCACGATGAACACCGCCAGGAGGAGTATCACCACAAGCCGGAGCCTTGCTACGACCGGCGACGGGGGACGGCGGTGACGTGAGCTCACAGGTGGCGGAGTCTAGGAATGGTATCGATCGCCTGAATATCAGACGTTCTCGCCGAGGAAGATCTCGCTGACCGAAGAATCCATGAATATCGCCTGCAGCGCCTCGGCGACGAGGGGGGCAATGGAGAGCACCCGAACGACATCGAGTTTCATCGCATCCTCGGAGACGGGAAGGGTGTTGGTAACGATCAGCTCCTCGATCGGGGCGTTCTTTATGCGATCGATGGCAGGCTCCGAGAGGATGGCGTGGGTGGCGGCGATCCGGACGCTCCGGGCGCCAGCTTCCTTGACCAGGGCGGCGGCGTTGCAAACCGTGCCCGCGGTGTCGATGATGTCATCGACGATAACTACGTGTTGATCTCGCACCCGCCCCGCCATATCGAGAGCCTCGGACTCGCCGTGGCGCTCAGGATCACGCCGTTTGTAGACGAAGGCCACCGAGGCGTCCAGGTGGCGGGCATAGCGCTCGGCGCGCTTCACCCCTCCCGAGTCGGGGGAGAGGATGACCTTCGGCCCTTCGATCTGGGTGGCCAGGTGATCGGCGATGATCGGGAGCGCAGTGAGGTGGTCGAATGGCTTGCCGATGAACCCCTGGAGCTGTCCGGTGTGCAGTTCAACCGACACCAGGCGGTCGGCGCCGGCGGTCATGAAAAGGTCGCCGACGAGCCGAGCGGTGATCGGCTCCCGTGGCAGGACCTTCTTGTCCTGGCGGGAATAACCATAGAAGGGCATCACCGCCGTGATCCGGCGTGCCGAGGCCCTCTTCAGGGCGTCAATCGTGATCAGCTGTTCGAAGATGTTGTCGTTGATGGGCGCGGTATGGCTCTGCATGATGAAGCAATCGGCGCCACGAACGCTCTCCGTGGGTCTCACATATATCTCGCCATTGGGGAAGGTCGACTGCTCAAGGCCCCCGAGGTGAATGCCCAGAAAGTCGGCGACCTCCTCGGCGAGGGGCCTGTTGGCGCCCCCGGTGAAGAGCATCATTCTCTTGCGGGAAACAATGTCCACTTCAGTCCTCGCTTGCCTTCTTGGCTCGGCGCTCGGCGCGCCTCTGAGCGTAGCCCGGAATCTCCTTCTGCTCGGTGCGCTCCACGGCCAGCGCGTCCTCGGCCACATCGCGACTTATCACAGATCCCGCCCCTGTCAGAGCTCTATCCCCGATGCGAAGCGGCGCCACCAGCATCGTGTCCGAACCGATGAATGCATCCTCGCCGATCACGGTGGGATGCTTGTCGAAACCGTCGTAGTTGCAGGTGATGGTCCCCGCACCGATATTGCTGCGGGCTCCGACGGTGGCATCGCCGAGGTAGCTGAGATGCGGGGCTTTGGCACCGGGTCCCAGCATGGTGTTCTTGGTCTCTACGAAGGTCCCCGCCTTGGCGCCGTCGCCAAGCACGGTTCCCTTGCGCAACGAGGCATAGGGACCCACATGACAGTCCGACCCGACCACGGCCCCCCTGAGCACCGAGTACATCACCACGGACCCGGCTCCGATCTCGGAGTCGACGGCAAGAACGTCGGGCCCGACCACGGCATCGGCGCCGACCACTGTCGAGCCTTCGAGGTGGACCCCCGGGTAGATACGGGCGCCGGGCTCGACGACGACACCGGCGTCGATATAGGTGCGGTCGGGGTCCTGCATCCACACCCCCGACGCCATCAGCCCGGCATTGATCTCGCGGCGCAACGCGGCGCCGGCCTCCGCCAGCTGGTCCTGTGAGTTCACCCCTGCCACCTCCTCGATGGATGCGGGAACGACCCGCCACGTCGACCCTGCGGCGACGAGCTTGGAAACGATATCGGTCAAGTAGTACTCACCTTGCGCGTTGACTGCGCTCAACGAGCGAACCGCAGTTGTCAGTGCCCCGGCGCCAACCGCGTACAGGCCGACATTGATCTCGGTGATGGCCCTCTGCTCCTCGGTGCAATCCTTCTCCTCGACTACGTCGACCACCGAGCCCTCGGCGTCACGAATGACTCGGCCATAACCGGAGGGTCGGGGGGTGTCGATGGTGGTGAGCACCGGCCCCGTCGACGACGCCGAGAGCAGATCGGAGAACAGTCGCGGGGTCATCAATGGCATGTCCCCGTAGGCCACAATCACCAGGTCGTCATCGGCGAGCCCGCCCAGGGCATCCAGACCCACCGCGGTGGCGTGGCCGGTTCCCAGCTGCTCCTGTTGGATCGCGGATTCGACTCCATCAGGGAGCAGGTCCTGAACGGCCTCCGCCCCGTGGCCGACGACCACCACCGTGCGATCCGGCGAGATCGACGCCAACGACTGGAGTACCCACGTCAGGAGTGGCCGGCCCATGACGGGATGGGCAACCTTTGGGATCGTTGATCTCATCCGCACCCCCTGGCCGGCGGCGAGGACGATGGCATTGATTGACAAGGAGGGCCTTTCGTGATCGCTGGGGGGGCAGGACTCGAACCCACTCCGACGGGACCAAAACCCGTTGTGCTACCGGTTACACCACCCCCCAAACCGAGGGCGAGGTCGAGCTTACCGCTCGACTTTCACTGCACCGAGTCGGCGCAATGCGGCTCCTCGCCATGATCGGGTAATGCCTTTGACGGCGGCGGCTGCGGCGCTCGCCTCGTCCTCGTCGGCAAAGAAGCCGAAACACGACGGCCCCGACCCGCTCATCGCAACCGGACGACCCCAAAGCCGCGACACATCGGCCATGAAGTCACCGAGGTCGGGCCGGATGTCAACCGCTGCCGGTGTCAGATCGTTACGCAGCGGCGACAGGTGGCGAAGGGAGGGAGGTAAAGAGCCGTTGCCGATACTGGCGGATTGGGGCCCGTCCAGTTGGTCCCAGCGTCGGTATACGTCGGCGGTGACGAGCTCGAAAGGGGGCACGGCGATCGCCACTGCGAAACTCTCCAACGGGAGAAGTTGATCGAGGACCTCGCCCGTTCCGCTCATTCGGACTGTGCCCCCCAACAGCATCATCGGCACATCCGAGCCAATGGTCGGAGCGATCCGACGGAGGTCGTCAACGGTGAGCCGGGACAGATCCAAGCAGGCGAGCAGCGCCGCGGCGGCGTCGGAACTGCCGCCACCCAACCCGGCCGCCACCGGAATCTCCTTGGTGAGAACGAAGCGTGCCGGGGCCACCTCGGTCTCGAGGCGAGCCCGGGCCACCGCTTTGAGGACGAGGTTGTCCTCATCGCCGGTGAGGTCGGCTCCCTCGACCAGGAGAGTGTCGGCGTCGGCCTCCTCCACCTCGAGGAGGTCGGACCACTCGACGGTCTGCGCCACGGAATCGATCCGGTGAAGGCCCGAGGAGTCGAGACCGTCGACCATCAAGGAGAGGTTGACCTTCGCAGGAGCCTCGAAGAGAGCCATCACTCGACCCCTGCCAGGCGCAGATAGTCGGAAGGCGACAGCTCCTCGGCGCGAGCCGTGGGGTCTATTCCTACCGCGGTCAACACCGTGACCGGGTCGGGAAGGGTCTTTGCCAGCGACCTTCTCAACATCTTGCGTCGCTGCTGAAAGGCTTCCGCCGCCAGCTCGATTGCCCGTTCCGCTCCATCCGGCGTCGGGTGGACTCGTCTCAAGACCACCACCGCCGATGAGACCCGAGGAGGCGGGACAAAGACCTGGGGCGGCACCACGAATGCCATCTTCGTCTTGGCGTGGATACCGGCCACAACAGACGGCAATCCATACACCTTTGAGCTCGGGCGCGCCGCCAGCCGCTCTGCCACTTCCATCTGCACCATCACCACCAAGTCCTCCACACTGGGGACGTGCCGCAGCACATCGAGGATGATCGACGTCCCCACGTTGTAGGGAAGGTTGGCGACCAGGGTCCATGGCCCCCCCGAGAGGGCTCGACCCATATCGGCCGTGAGGGCATCGGCGAACCTGAGGTCAACACCGGTGTCAGCTGTGACCTCTTCGAGAACAGGCCGCAAGCGCTCATCGATCTCAAAGGCGACGACCTCGGCTCCAGTGGCCGCGAGCCCCACGGTGAGCGCCCCGGTGCCGGCACCGATCTCAATGACCTTCGATGCATCGCCCACCCCCGACAACGCCACGATTCGCCGGATGATGTTGGGGTCGGCCAGGAAATGCTGCCCGAGGTGCTTGCGCGGAGACAGACCGTGCCGCTCCAACACGGCGATTATCTGGCGACGAGTAGGGATCGTCATCTCCGGAAGATTCGGGCGGCGTTGGCCGTGGTGATGGCCGCCACCTCGGCGACCGGCATCCCCCACACTGAGCCCAAGGCGGCACCAACGAGCGCCACCCAGGCCGGCTCGTTGGGCCGACCTCGGTGAGGTGGTGGCGTGAGATAGGGAGTGTCGGTCTCCACCAGCGCCCGTCCAGGAGGAACCAGCTCGGCGCCGAGACGGATCGTCTCGCCGGTGTCGAAGGCGATGGGCCCAGCGAAAGAGAAGGTGACCCCCAAATCGAGGAAACGACGAGTCCACTCGGTTCCGCCCGTCCAGCAATGGAGCACCGACCGAGGACCACAGCCGGTGTCCTCGATGATGCCGTGGATGTCCTCGAAGGCGTCGCGACAGTGGATGATCACGGGCAGATCGTGAATCGCGGCCAGGTCGATGTGGGCCCGCAACGACGACCGCTGTTGGGTTGCCGGGGAGAGATTCCGGTAGTAGTCGAGCCCGGTCTCCCCCACTGCATCAGCGGTTGCGACCAGCTCGGTGATGTCGTCGGCAACCCGTGGCCACTGCGACGCGTCGTGAGGGTGCAGCCCCGCAGTCGCCAGTACCCGTCGTGGCCACCGTTCCCGTAGGGCGAGCGAAGCCCGCGAGCTGTCAACGTCCACTCCGGGTGCCACCACCCACTCGACGTCGGGAGCGCGGTCGAGCAGCTCCTGAGGTGAGCGTGCGTCTAGTTGAAGATGGCAATGGGTGTCCACCCACATGGCGGCAGAGACGCTACCGCGGCCACCGCCATGAGCCGTGGTGGGTAGGCTCGGCGGCGAACCGGCCGGAGGAGTCATGGACAGCGGAATCGCCCGGAAGATCGACGACCTGGGTCGCATTGTCATCCCTGCCGAGACGCGACGTCTCTTCAACATTCGAGAGGGAGATCACCTGATGATCTCGGTCGCCGATGGCGCGATCATGCTCAAGAAGCTGACCGACACCTGCACGTTCTGCGGTTCGGAAGCCAAAGTGACCAACTTCAAGGGGAAAGGCATCTGCGCCACCTGCCGAGGGCAACTCACTTCTTGAGGTCGCCATCAGCCAGCAATGCCTCGTAGATCAATCCCCGCTTGACACCCGATTGCTCGGACGCGGCTCGTGCTGCCTCCGACAACGTCATCCCCTCCTCGATCATCCTGCGCGCCAACGCCACGGTCTCACCGATCTCGACTTCCCGCGGTGAGGCCCCGGCGATGACGGCGGTGAACTCCCCACGGGGCTCGGTTTCGGTCCAGTGCTGGACCGCAGAGTCGATGGTCCCCCACCAGATCTCCTCGTAGAGCTTGGTCAGCTCACGTGCAACCATGATCGCTCG
>CAZKFU010000032.1:0-8398 GCA_964552165.1 uncultured Acidimicrobiaceae bacterium | reverse complement strand
AATCGGTCGCCGCAGGCATCAACCGGTGGCTGGCAGGGGGGAATCGGGTGGTCATCGCCATGGACGGAGAAGCCGCCGCGGACCGGGTCGCCGGGACCCTCGCCGAGAACGGTGTGGCCCTGGCTCGGATCACGGGAGAGGCCCGAGGCTCGGGGGTGGTCGACATCGGGATCCACCGCGGCTTCATGCTGCCGACCCTGGGAGTTGCGGTGCTCGGCGAGGAGGAGATCGCCGGTCGGCGCCGGGCCCACCGCACTCCAGGCAGGCGCCGTCACATCGACGCCGCCCAGTACCGGGATCTCACCGAGGGAGACTATGTCGTCCACCATCATCACGGCATCGGCCGCTTCCAGGGACTCGTCTCCCGGACCATGGTGGGTGTCGAACGCGACTATCTCGTGATCGCCTACGCCGGAGAGGACCGTCTCTACGTCCCCATCGACCAACTGGCGGCGGTGACGAGATACACCGGTGGAGACGCCCCCCGTGTCTCGCGGATGGGAGGCAAGGATTGGTCGGAACAGAAGGCGAGAGTCCGGCGCGCCGTCGCCGCGGTCGCCGAGCAGGTGGTCGATCTCCATCGCCGTCGCCAGGCGGCAGCGGGTTTCGCCCACCAACCCGACACCCCCTGGCAACGCGAGCTCGAGTCGCTGTTTCCCTACGAGGAGACCTCCGACCAGCTCCGGACCATCGCCGAGGTGAGCGCGGACATGGAGTCGGCCAGCCCCATGGATCGGCTGGTGTTCGGCGATGTCGGCTTTGGCAAGACTGAGGTGGCGGTCAGGGCAGCGTTCAAGGCAATACAAAGCGGAAAGCAGGTGGCGGTTCTATGCCCGACCACGCTCCTGGCCCAGCAGCACCACCAGACCTTTTCCGAGCGTCTCTCCTCTTACCCGGTGCGAGTCGAGGTCCTATCGCGATTTCTCACCCCTAGACAGCAGAAGAGGGTGGTGGCTGGGCTCGCCAGTGGTGAGGTCGACCTGGTGATCGGCACCCACCGGTTGCTCTCGCGCGACGTGGCCTTCAAAGACCTTGGGCTGCTGGTGATCGATGAGGAGCAGCGGTTTGGGGTGGCAGCCAAGGACGACCTGAAGCGGCTGCGGATCGGCGTCGATGTCCTCACGCTGACGGCGACGCCGATACCGCGCACCCTGGAGATGGCACTCACCGGAATTCGGGAGGTCTCTCACATCCGGACCCCTCCGGAGGATCGCCATCCCATCCTCACCTACGTCGGGCCCTTCGACGAGCAGGCCGTTTCCGCGGCCATCCGCCGCGAGATCCTTCGCGAGGGCCAGATCTTCTACGTGCACAACCGGGTGCAGTCGATCGACAGGGCGGTTGCGCGGCTTCGGGAGCTGGTGCCCGATGCCCGTTACGTGGTCGCTCACGGCCAGATGTCGGAAGGGCCGTTGGAGCAGGTGATGATCGACTTCTGGAACCACGAGTACGACGTGATGGTGGCGACCACCATCATCGAGTCCGGGCTGGATCTTCCACAGGTCAACACCCTGATCGTGGAACGGGCCGATCTGCTGGGGCTCGCCCAGCTGTACCAGCTCCGGGGCAGGGTCGGCCGGTCCACGCAGCGCGCCTACGCCTACCTGCTCCACCCGCCCGACCAGACCCTCACCGAGGAGGCCCACCGCCGTCTGGAGGCGATCGGCGAAGCGATCGACCTGGGGTCGGGTTTCGACTTGGCTCTGCGCGACCTCGAGATTCGTGGTGCCGGCTCCATACTGGGCGAGGTTCAGTCGGGGCACATCTCGGCCGTTGGATTCGACCTCTATGCAGAGCTGGTGGCGGACGCCGTCGCCGAGCTGGAGGGGCGGCCGCCGGTGGAACCGACGAGGAAAGAGGTGCGGATCGACCTTCCGGTCGACGCTCACCTTCCGCCGTCCTATGTCCACGACCAGGAAACACGGCTCGAGGCCTATCGACGGCTGGCAGCGGCAACCACGTTTCAGGCCGTCGACGACGTCGGCGTGGAGTGGGAGGACCGTTTTGGGGCGCTCCCCGATGAAGCGAAGCAACTCCTGGACCTGGCCCGGGTGCGGGTAGAGGCGCTGCGAATCGGGTTGGACGAGATCGTTTCGCTCCGTGACGAGATAAGGATCGGCCAGGTCGACTTGGCTGCCTCCCAGGAGGTTCGGTTGCGCCGGTTGCAACCGCGCGCGGTGCTGCGCGCCGCGGAAGGCCTGGTCTTCATACCCACTCCGCAGCCGGTCATCGAGGGCCTGTTGGGCTTCATGGCCGGGATGTGGCCGGTCGATGACACGTTTCGACGAGACGCCGATACCATCACATCTTCTCCTACTTCTTGAGAGGCACTTCCTTGAGGAAAATGACGTCGATTGCGCTGGCGAGCGCGCTTGTCCTGTCCGCCTGTGGTGGATCCAACTCGGCCGTGGCCGCCACAGTCGATGGGGCGGAGATCACCGTGGGGGAGGTGAGGGGGCTGGTATACGACGTGCCCTCGACCTTTCCCAAGGACCAGTTCGCCGGCTTCCTGGGCGCTCTGATCCAATGGAAGGCACTGGAGCAAGCAGCCTCCGCCGAGTTCGGCATCGCGCCCACCGAGGTCGAGATCGAGGCGGAGATGGCGAGTCTGCTCGAGAGCTTTGGCCCCGGGATGACCGCGGAGGAGTTCTACGAGGCAAATGACATCTCTGAGGACGGCCTGCGCCGGGTGGCGTTTCAGGAAGTTCTCGACCGGCTGGTCCGGGAGCGCCTGGGCGACGGCCTCGAGGAGCCGACCGAGGATGAGATCGCATACGAAAGGGTCAAAGCGGCCGCGGAGGTCTGTGTCTCACACCTGCTGGTGCCGACCGAGGAGGCTGCTCTGGAGGCAATGGAGCGCATTGACGACGGCGAGGACTTCGCCGATGTGGCAGATGAGGTCTCAATCGACACCAGCAGCGAGGGCGGCGACCTCGACTGCCACCCGCCCGCCAGGTACGTGGACGAGTTTGGGAAGGCGACCGTGGAGGCCGACCTCGATGAGATCTTCGGACCGGTCGAGACCCAATTCGGGTTCCATGTGATCCTGGTCACCGACCGCACGCTTCCCGACGACGACGAGCTCACCGATGAGGCCACCGCTCTCGAGGCGTTGCGCGACGCGGCGATCGCAATCGCCTTCAACGATTGGTCATCCGAGGTGATCCTCGCTGCCGAGGTCAGCGTCGACCCCGAGTACGGGACTTGGCAGGCGGGACCTCAGCCGCAGGTGATCCCACCGGCGTGATCAAGGTCGTTGGTCTGGGACCTGGTGGTCTCGACCGCCTGCCGGGCTTGGTGCGCGACCTTTTGCTCGATCCGACATTTCGGGTGATCCTGAGGACAAGCGAGCACCCAGCTGCCGCCGAGCTGGCCGCGCTGCGCACGGTCGAGACCTGCGACGACTTGTATCAGGTGGGTGCGACCTTTGACGACGTCTACAGGGCGATAGCCGACCGGGTCGCCAGCGCCGCTGCCTCGGGCCCCGTAATCTACGCGGTTCCCGGGTCTCCGCTCATCGGAGAGCTCGCCGTGAGGCGGTTGGTGGCCACCATTAGCGACCTGGAGATGGTTCCCGCCCAGTCGTTCCTCGACGCCGTCCTCCTCGAGGTGGGCTACGACCCCCTGGAGCGGGGTCTCCAGGTCCTCAACGGCCACGACCTGCCAGTACCACTCGCGCTCGACAAGCCAACGGTGATCTCCCAGCTCGATCACCCCGTGGTTCTGGCCGAGGTCGCCGCTCGTATCGACGGCGTGGTCGACGACGATGCCGAGGTCGTTCTGCTCTCCGGTCTCGGCGCCCCCGACGCCAAGGTCTTTCGGGGTCCCCCGTCGGCGATCGATCCGGCCCTGGCCGGGCTCCGGACCTCGATCTTCGTCGACGTGAGCCCCGGTGGGCTGGCCGGTGTAGTTCAGACGATGCGCCGTCTCCGCGCCGAGTGCCCCTGGGACCGGGAACAGTCCCATGCTTCGTTGGTCAAGAACCTGGTCGAGGAGACCTATGAGCTGATCGAGGCCATCTCCTCACTGGGTGACGGCTCCGACGCCGTCGCCGACGCCAGGGTGGCCGACGAGCTGGGCGACGTCCTCTTGCAGGTGCTCTTCCACGCCGCCATCGCCGAGGAGAGTGGCCGTTTCGACATCGACACCATCGGGGAGAGCCTGCGCCGCAAGCTGGTGCGCCGCCACCCTCACGTCTTCTCCGAGGTCGTCGCCGAGACCGCCAAAGAGGTCAAAGCGAATTGGGACGAGATCAAGCGTGAGGAGCGGGGGGAGGAGGAGACCTCGGCCATGGACTGGGTGCCTGAAGGGCTGCCGGCCTTGCAACGGGCCGCCAAACTGCAGAATCGGGCCGCCAAGGCCGGATACGACCAGGCGCGCCCTGGGGAGGTCGTCGACCGGATCCGGGAAGACGTCGAAGCCGTGGCAAAGGGGCTCGACTACCGGGATCATTTCGCACACGACCTGGGGGATCTCCTCTTCGACGTTGTCAACCTGGCACGCCACCTCGAAACCGACCCCGAGACCGCCTTGCGGCGGGCGGTATCCCGATTCGAAGAGCGTTTCCGCTCCATGGAATCCGACGAGCCCGTCGTTGGCATCGATGCCGAGGATGTCGCCGATGGATCGGCGGCCAAACCGCAGCCGTGAGCAGGGTTGAACGGGCAGAAACCGATGTCGGTGGTAGCTTGGCGCCCGCCCCCCACCACCACAAATGAGCGAAACCACGCTGAATCGAGTCCACGCCCGGCAGGTCCTCGACTCGCGGGGCAACCCCACCGTCGAAGCCGAGATCACGACATCGGCCGGTGGTTTTGGCCGGGCCATGGTCCCGTCGGGGGCGTCGACGGGGACACTGGAGGCAGTGGAGCGTCGCGACGGCGGGGACCGCTACGACGGAAAGGCGGTCTCTGGCGCCGTGCGCGCCGTGATCGACACCATCGCCCCGGCGCTCCTGGGTAGGGACGCCACCGACCAGGAGTCGATCGACCAGATGCTGCTCGACCTCGACGCCACCACCAACAAGTCCAAGCTCGGTGCCAACGCAATTCTCGCCGTGTCACTGGCTACCGCCCGTGCCGCGGCGGCAACCGTGGGATTGCCTCTCTTCCGCTACCTGGGCGGGCCTGCGGCCCGGGTCCTCCCGGTGCCTTGCCTCAATGTTCTCAACGGCGGCGTTCATGCATCCAACTCCGTGGACATCCAGGAGTTCATGTTGATCCCTGCCGGGCTTCCCTCCTTCTCCGAGGCGCTGCGCGCCGGTGTCGAGACCTATCACGCACTCCGTAAGGTCTTGGCCGGTCGTGGCCTCACCACCAACGTTGGCGACGAGGGAGGTTTCGCCCCCGATCTGCCGACCAACCGCGCCGCCCTCGAGGTTCTGGTTGACGCGATCGAGGCCGCCGGGTACAAGCCGGGTGAGGAGATAGCTCTTGCCCTCGACGTGGCCGCCTCCGAGCTCCATACCGAGGGCTCCTACGACCTCGAAGGAGCCACTCTCACCTCGGAGAACATGGCCCGCTACCTCGCCGAGCTTGGTGCCGAGTTCCCTCTGGTCTCGATCGAGGACGGGATGGCCGAGGACGATTGGGAGGGCTGGAAGCTGCTGACCAAGAACCTCGGATCGAACATGCAGCTCGTCGGCGATGACGTCTTCGTCACCAACGAGGAGATCCTGAGGAAAGGGATGGCCGAGGGTGTGGCCAATGCCATCCTGATCAAGGTGAACCAGATCGGGACGCTCTCCGAGACGCTGCACACCATGGAGGCGGCCGAGCGTGCCTCATATGGTCGGATGGTCAGCCATCGTTCCGGGGAGACGGAGGACACATTCATAGCCCACCTTGCAGTCGCCACCAACGCCGGCCAGATAAAGAGCGGTGCTCCCGCCCGCGGTGAGAGAACAGCCAAGTACAACCAGCTTCTCCGTATCGAGGAGTTGCTCGGTGACGGCGCTCGGTTCGCAGGATGGGCACCGTTCCGGAGGGCGAGATGAGGTTCTTCCGCCGCCCCGGCGCCCTTCTGGCCAGTGTCACCATCCTGGTGCTGGGGCTGGCCTTTGTCTTCAACTTGGTGCCTTACCGCCAGATCCTCGACCAGCAACGTAGGGTCGATGGAGCCCGCGCCACCCTGGCCCGCCTCCAGGCCGAGAACGCCCAACTCCAGGAAGAGGCAGATGCCTTGCACACCGACACCGAGATCGAGAGGCTGGCTCGGGACAAGCTCGGCTATGTGCGGCCCGGTGAGGTGGCTTTCGTCGTTCTCGAGCCGCCGCCCGAGCTGCAGTCGATTCCCGAGGAGCCGCCCCCGCCACCGCCGGCAGATGAGCGGGCGTGGTACCAAAAGGTTTGGGATTTCATGACGGGGAGAGACCTCGCCTCGGACTGACATGTCGCTCGACGCCAACATCGTGGAGGTCCAGATCGGGCGGCCGCTGCGGGCCGCCCCCGAGGTGGTGTCCCGCTGCCACCTGGGACTCCCGGTTGTCATCGAGGTGCCGCCTCTCCTCGACGACGGCACCCCTTTTCCGACCCTGTACTGGTTGACGTGCCCTCTGGCCACGAAACGGATTGGCCGATTGGAGTCGGGCGGTGGGGTGAGGCGCCTCGAGCAGAAGGCAGCCGCAGACGCCCAGTTCGGAGAGGCACTTCGGGCGGCTCACACCGAGTACGAGGGGGCGCGGGGGGAGAGGCTTCCAGCCGGCGCCGACCCCCGACCCAGCGGTGGAGTCGGAGGCGCCGCGGCCGGCGTCAAGTGCCTTCACGCCCACTACGCGCACACCCGGTCCGGCGGCGCCAACCCGGTCGGTGACCTGGTGACGGGATGGATCGAGCCATTGGACTGCACCGTCCCTTGCGTGGTCGGGGGTGCTCGAAACCCCACCTGGCATCCCAAACCGTGACCCGGGTCGCCGCTATCGACATCGGCACCAACTCGATGCGGCTCCTGGTGCGCGATGAGGATGAGGTCCTGGTGAGGAGACAGAAGGTGACCGGTCTGGGCCGGGGGGTCGACAGGACAGGGCTCCTCGCGGCTGAGGCGGTGGCGCGCACTCTCGCGGTGCTCGCCGGGTATGGGCTGGAGATGGAGGCTCTAGGAGTAGCCCGTCGCCGGGCGGTGGCCACCTCGGCCAGCCGCGATGCCGCCAATCATGAGCCATTCTTCCTGGCCGCGGCCGAGGCGCTGGGGGTGATGCCCGAGATCGTCTCCGGCACCGAGGAGGCCGATCTCTCGTTTCGGGGCGCCACGTCCAGCTTGGAGGACCCCGGTGCGGTCCTCGTCAACGACATCGGAGGAGGCAGTACCGAGTTCGTCTCGACCCAAGGCGGGGTCTCCTTCGACATCGGTTCGGTGCGGCTCACCGAGCGACGGCTCCCCGATCGCCCCGCCACTCCCGAACAGGTCGACGCCGGTTTCGCCGAGGTGGCGGCTGTCATGGATGGCTTTGCGCCGCCGCCATTCGACGCCCTCGTCGGGGTGGCTGGTACCTGGACCAGTCTCGGCGGGCTGATCGTTATTGACGGGGCCTATGAGGATGACAAGGTGGATGGGGCTGTCATCACCAGGTCGCAGGTCGAGGATCTGGTGCAGCGGTTGGCATCGCTCAGTCTCGAGGAGACCCGTGCCCTCCCTGCCCTCGACCCGGAGCGGGCGCCGGTGATCCTGGGAGGGGCGATCGTGGCGGCGTCGGTGATGAGGTTGACCGGAGCGGCGACGGCGACGGTCTCCGTCTCCGACCTCCTCGACGGGATCGCCCTCGAGCTGCTTGCCGGTTAGCGTTTTCGCGCACGGATTGCGCCAGATCCGACCTGTTTGTGCGCGACAACGGGTTGGTGCCCGGGTGGCGGAACGGTAGACGCAAGGGGCTTAAACCCCCTGGGGCCCACTGGGCCCGTGTGGGTTCGATTCCCACCCCGGGCACAGGGTGGAGAGATAGCCGGTGATTAGGTCTGGCGCTTCAACATGCGCCAGCCGCCGGCGCGGTTGTTGGCGATTACTTGCCTGAACATCGCCGCGAGCGCGGGCCCGTTTATGGTTTCGCCCTCGCGAACGGCGACGGTTCGGGCCGTCTTGTTGTCGTGTCCGCCGGTGATGATCCCCTCGGGATCAGGGACGATGGCGCCGTCGTAGAGGAATACGTTGACGTGGTCTTTCGCCGCCAACAGGGCGCAGATGTTGCCCTGGAGCACGAAATAGGGCCGGTTGGTGTATTTGATGGTCTCGGAGACCTCAGGATCGGCGGCGTGAACCAGATCGCGGACCTCTCGGCAGATGGCCTGCTGCCAATCGGGCAATGCCTCGATATAGGCGTCAACCCGTGGGTCAGCAAGGTATGTCATGTCGGCCCTTTCGCTAGCTGCGTCGACATGACATACGTTGCTGGCCTGCTGCCACTCGG
>CAZKFU010000031.1:6989-8509 GCA_964552165.1 uncultured Acidimicrobiaceae bacterium | reverse complement strand
CGATGTCGAGTCAGGGTAAGAAGGCGGCCAGGACACAGGCACGGCGCGAGGCGGCGCGTCGACGGTCACGGTTGCGTCGCGGTGGGATAACTGCTGCGGTGGCCATCGCGGTTGCGGTCTTGGTGGTCTATGTGCCGACGCGTTCGGAGCCGGAAGAGCTTGCCGCGGTGGAAGTGATTCCAAACTTGGGTCAGGGCCATCTGACTCAGGGTGAGGCGCCTCCTGACTACAACTCGAACCCACCGACCAGTGGTCGTCACGCTCCTGCATCGGCGGAATGCGGGATCTACATGGTGGAGATACCGGATGAGATACAGGTCCACAACCTCGAGCACGGCACAGTTGTGGTTCAGTACCGGGCCGACCTTGCGGAGTCCGATCGCATTGCCCTGCAGGAATACGCCAGGACCAAGTCCAGCCACATATTGGTGGCTCCCCGCGAAGCGCTCGATACCCCTATCGCGGTGACGGCCTGGACCCGGCTTCTACCACTAGAAACCGTGGACCTCGACACGATCGAAGCGTTCCACAGCCGTTTTGCCCAGCGTGGCCCCGAGATAGGCGTCCCCTGTCCGTTCAGCATCGATCAGGCGCTGGGCTGATCTCGGCCGGAGCGCTCAGGTCCCGCGCACTCGCATCACCTCGAACGCCGCCAGCGCCGAGGCCACCGAGGCATTGAGGCTGAACCTGCCCTCAACCATCGGGATTGCTGCCAGGACCTCGCACCTCGCTCGCACCAGAGTGGAAAGACCCGACCCCTCGGCCCCCACCACCACCGCCACGGGCTCCGTGAGCAGATCGAGGCCAAATAGGCTGCGCTCTCCCGAGACGTCGAGCCCGATCGTCCACAGACCGTGGCCGTCGAGTCGGCGGAGTGCGTCGGCGATGGACCCCACCATCGCTACCGGAAGATGCTCCAGCGCCCCGGCGGCCGCTTTGAATGCCGTGGCCGACAGGGGGGCGGCTCTTCGATCGGAGACCACCAGACCGGTCATCCCCGCCGCAGATGCGGAGCGAGCTATCGCCCCCACATTGTGGGGATCGACGAGATGATCGAGAATCATCACCGCCGCCCTCCCCTCGGCGAGGCTGGTAACAGGGACCGGGGCCAGGGGGGTGCATCGCGCCACGACACCTTGTGGAGCTTCGGTCTCGGCAAACGGGCGCACGTCGTCGACAAACAACACCTCGGCCCCTGAGGCCGCCTGAACCACCGATTCCACGTCGCCACGCCGGCGGCTATCCACCCACAGCCTCTCTACCCTCCCCGCGGTTGCTGCCGCCGCCACGGCGTGTATCCCTTCGACCCTAGCGCCGTAGCCAGGTCGTGCCATCGGGCCCGTCCTCCAGGCTGACGCCGGCCTCGGCGAGCCGAAGCCGTATTCTGTCCGCGGCGGCGAAGTCGTTGCGGAGGCGGGCCTCGCTGCGCATCTCCACCAACCGCTCCACGGTGCCCCGAGCCGACCCCTCCCCGTCCACTTCAAACTCGGCGGCCACTGCGGCCAAGGCTGGGGTGACCG
>CAZKFU010000031.1:4679-6979 GCA_964552165.1 uncultured Acidimicrobiaceae bacterium | reverse complement strand
CGTCGATGGGCTCATCGAAGTCGAGACCGAGCACGTGAGCGATCTCGGTGACCGAGCCAGCTATCGACGAGGCATCCCCTCCCTCATCGATGATGCGATTGCCTTCGCGCACGAGATCGAATACGAGCGACACCGCTTGCGAAGTTGAGAAATCGTCGTCCATCGCCTCTCGGAACCTGAGGAGATGAGCCTCGTCGGGCTCCCCCGGCGCCCCGGCGCGCCCTAGAAACCTGTCGAGTCGGTCAATCGCCTCCGCCGCCTCGACCAGCAGGCTCTCCGAATACTCGATCGGCGACCGGTAATGAGCCCGGACGAGGAGAAGCCGCAGCGCCCTGGCCCCGTATGCGGCGACAGCCGACTCGACATCGACCAGATGCCCGGTCGACTTGGACATCTTCTCCCCGCCCAGGTTGACCATGCCATTGTGCAGCCAATAGCGGGCAAACGGGGCCGCTCCAGCACCCTCCGACTGTGCGATTTCGTTCTCATGATGGGGAAAGATGAGGTCGGTCCCACCGCCATGGATGTCGAATCCGTCGCCAAGGTATCGGGCCGCCATAGCCGAGCACTCGACGTGCCACCCCGGACGACCCGGGCCCCATGGAGACTCCCAGAAGGGCTCACCCGGCTTCACCCCCTTCCACAACGCGAAGTCGAGCGGATCATGCTTCGACTCGGAGACCTCGATGCGATGTCCGGACCGAAGCTCGTCAGGGTCCTGGCCGGAGAGCTTCCCGTACCCCTCCATCGAGCGCACCGAGAAATAGACGTCACCGCCGGCGGCGTAGGCGCGCCCGACCGCGACCAGCGTTTCGATGAGGGCGACCATCTCGTCGATATGATCGGTCGCCTTGGGCTCGTGTGTCGGTTGCGCCACTCCCAGGGCGGTGTAGGCCCGGGTGAACTCCTGGAACACACGCTCCGCCAAGTCCTCGGCGTTCTCGCCGGTCTCGGCGGCTGCAGCGATGATCTTGTCCTCGATGTCGGTGACGTTGCGGACATACTTGACCTCGTATCCCGACCACTCCAGATAGCGTCGAATGACGTCGAAGGCGACGGCGGAGCGGGCGTGGCCAACATGGGGCTCGGACTGAACGGTGGGGCCACACACGTACATCCCCACCTTCCCCTCCTTTCGGGGGCGGAAGTCGACCACCGACCCTCGCAGCGTGTCATAGACCCTCAGCATCGGGAGATCCTACGAAATCGCTTCGGCGGTGACCACCGCGTAGGCGGCGATAGCCTCGATCGACCCCAACAACCCCAGACCGTCCGTTGTCGTCGCCTTGACCGAGACCTGTGACGCCTCGAGCTCGAGAACCGCGGCGAGCGCCCTTCGGATCGGCTCCCGGTGTGGGCTCACCTTGATTTGCTCGGCCACCACCGTGGCGTCCACGTACACCGGCGTCACCCCCGACTCGCTGGCTGCGGCCACCACCCCCGCCAGCATCGCCAGTGAGTCCGCCCCTTCCCATTTAGGGTCAGAGGAGGGGAAATGATCGCCGATGTCGCCCAGGCCGGCCGCCCCCAACAGGGCGTCGATGATGGCGTGCGCGAGGACGTCCCCGTCCGAGGTGGCAACGACACCGTGGCGTTCGTCGACCACCACGCCGCCGAGAACAACCGGCGGTCGCCCCCCGATCCGATGGACATCGATCCCGAACGCGACTCGGATGGGAGGAAGGCTCACGCCTCGGCTTCTTCTTCCTCGTCGACTACCGGCAAGGCGCGGTCGAGTCTCTTCACCGCCTCCTCCTCGTCGACCTCGAGAGAGAAGGCCAATTCGCTGGTGAGGGTGAGCCGCGCCTTTGACAGCATCCTCTTCAACGCCGGCGAGATCCCCTTGGTCTGCTGAGCAAAGGACAAGTCGCGAACCACCTCTGCCACCTGAAATATGTCACCCGAGGTCATCTTCTCGTTGAGGACCTTGTACCACCGGCTCCAGTTGGATCCGGCTTCTTGGGGCTCGGTCTTGAGTGACCGCAGGACGTCGCGTGCCCTGGTCTTTGACATCACCGGCCGGATGAACTCGTCGATCGAGTCGAGAGGGACCATCACCGTCAGTTGCTCGGTGGCGACGTCCAAGACGAAGTATTCGCGGCGCTCACCGCCAAAGCTCCTCCGCACTTTCTTGGCGATGGTGGCGGCGCCGTGATGGGGGTGGACGACCTTGTCACCTACGGTGAACTTGGTTGGAGTAGCAGCCATGAGCGGCGGCCAGTGTATCGGGGACCGACTCTCAGTCGATATCGGGCTCCCAGCCCGCCGCCGCCGCCAGCACCCGGTCCAAGAAGACCCTG
>CAZKFU010000031.1:0-4669 GCA_964552165.1 uncultured Acidimicrobiaceae bacterium | reverse complement strand
TTGCGCTTCTGACCGGAACCGGTGAGGTCATCACCTGCAAACTGACGCGCTTCGAGGACGGCAAGCCTGTCGACGCCTGCCTGTACCGTGCGTCAGGTTACTTTCCGCCGCCAGCACCCGGTCCAAGAAGACCCTGAGCTGGCGGGCACGGGACTCACCCACCCCTTCGACCGCTATCAGCTCCGCTTCGGTGGCGGCGAGGAGGCGATCGAAGGAGCGAAAGTGCTTGACGAGGTCTTCGCGGACGGCGTCAGGAAGACGAGACACATGGCTGAGCAGCCGGTATCCACGCGGTGTCGCCAGTTCGTCGAGATCCGGCATTCCCAACTCCTTCCCGACACGAAGGAGATCCTCTAGATCGTTCCCCGTCATGGATTCCAGCTTCGCCAGCGACCGGTTCACGGTTCCCACCCGGAGAGGTTTCGTGTAGTCCTGGAGCACGACACGTGCCACCTGCTCCACACCACCTACCAGGTCTCCGAGCTGCACCACGACGATGCGACCCTCCTCGCCCATGGTGAGGGCCCGAGCCTCGAGAAACGAGCCCACCCTCCGCACCAGTTCGGCGCCTTGGAGCACGACCACCGCCGCCCGATATGTCGAGATCCCGTTCACCTCGAGGAGCGTGAGTCGGGACTCGGCCTCGTCGAGCCGGCGCCGGAGGCGGTCCATTGTCTGCAGCTCCTGGTTGACGTGGGCCGCCACCTCGGTGGCTGACGCAAGCTCCACCTTCTCCGATTGGTAGAACAACGTGGCGACGCGCCTCCCCTCGCTAACCGCGACCACGGGCCGCCCGGTCTGGATCGCCATCCGTTCCGCGGTGCGGTGACGGGCACCGGTCTCGTCGGTGGGTATGGCCCCATTGGGGATGAAGTGGACATTGGCCAAGACGATGCTGTCCCAGGAGTCGTCGAGGACGATTCCCCCATCCATTTTCGCCAGCTCGGCGAGCCGCGCCGGGCTGAACGCGGCGCCGCCAAGGGAGAATCCCCCGGAGCATGCGGCGCGGACGTCGCGCCCGTCCCCGAGAACGACAAGACCCCCCTTGCCCTGTTGGATGATCCTCTCCAGGGCACGTCGCATCTGTGTGCCCGGGGCGAGGCGTTCCAGGATCTTGATCATCGACCGGCCGCTCACGATCAAAGGCTACTTTATCGGCGGCCGCCAACGCCTCAGCATTGGAAGCCTCGATCGGGCTATCCCAAACCACAACCATCGAGAGCATCTCTCAGCCTCATCCCCGAGCCGGGAGATGGTGCCACCACCCGATCGAGCCCAAGCCGGTGGCTCTCCTCGCGACGCCGCGCCTCATGGGGAACGGGACGTACCTCGCCACCGAGCCCCAGCTCCCCCCAGGCGGCGATCCGACCCACCGCCAGATCCTTCAGCGATGAGACCACGGCCAATGCCACCGGCAGGTCGGCTCCGGGCTCGGTGAGCCTCCATCCCCCAACCACGTTCACGTAGACATCACGATCCGATGTCTTGACCCCGCCATGACGGGCGAGGACCGCCAGTACCTGCGCCACCCTCGGCGGGTCGAGCCCCCGCACCGACCGTCTCGGCTGATTGAGGGTCGAGCCAACCACGAGAGCCTGGATCTCGACCAGGACCGAGCGCCGTCCCTCCACGGCGGGGAAAATCACCGTCCCGGGAACCCCTGGATCCCATTCGGATAGAAACGCCTGCGAGGGGTCGTCCACCGCCACCAGCCCATCGGAGCGCATATCGAACATCCCGGCCATGTGCGTCGCCCCAAAGCGGTTCTTGAGGCTCCGCAGCACCCGGAAGCCTCTGTCGGCGTCGCCTTCGAGATAGAGGACGACATCGACCATGTGCTCCAGCATCTTGGGGCCGGCCAGTCCGCCCTCCTTGGTGACATGCCCCACGATGACGGTCGCAGTGCCCGTGGTCTTGGCGAAACGCACCAACCTTGCCGCCGACTCGCGAACCTGGGACACGCTTCCCGGTGCCGAGAGGATCTCGGGCACACCCATGGTCTGTATCGAGTCGACAACCAGCAACGCCGGCTTGGCTGCTTCAGCGGCAGCAATCACGGCATCGACGTCGTCATCGGACACGATGCCAATGCCCTCTCCCGCCACGCCAACACGCCCGGCCCGCAACCCCACCTGATCTGCCGATTCCTCGGCGCTGGCGATGAGGACAGACTCTCCCTCCTCTTGCAGACCACCCCCCACCTGGAGGAGCAAAGTCGACTTGCCGACCCCCGGCTCGCCGCCGACGAGGATCACGGAGCCGGGCACCATGCCTCCTCCCAGGACCCTGTCGACCTCGGCGATACCGGTTGAGATGCGGCGTGTGCTTTCGGTCGCGATGTCGGAGATGGGCACCGGGCGAGGAGCCGATCGAGGTGACGTCCCGCGTGAGACTGCGGCTACCTCTTCGAGTGGATCGCTGCTTCCACAGTTGGGGCAGAAACCCATCCACTTGCCCGAAGAGTGGCCACATGAGGCACATCTAAAGGCCATGGGCCGAGGGTACCTGCCAGATCCGACAGTTCAGGCACCGGTTACCACTAACGTCGCCGGGAAGCGACAATCACCAGCGCCACGGCAACCCCTACCATCGCCATTGCGGCGAGAACCGACCCCGCCGTCCACGGCTCGGCTGTTCTGACTGCCCAGATCCCCATGCCCGTGGCACAATACCCGGCCCGGAAGGAAGGCTGTGACCGCCCAGACCTGTGACCAATGCGGAGCATCGGTAGCCGCTGACGAGCAGTTCTGCCCGACGTGTGGGGCATTTGTCGATCCCATGACTCACCCTCCCGCCGCCTCGGGCAGGGGCCGCCGCAACGGCAGCTCGGAGTTCGAGGAGTTCGAGCTGGGGGCCCCGCCCCCCTCGGAGATACCGCCGACCCAGGTCATCCCGCGCAGCGAGGTCCCCTGCCCCTCGTGCGGGGCTTCGAATCCGGCGGGGAACCGCCACTGCGAAGAATGTGGCGCCCGACTCAGCCAAGGACCCCTTCCCACCGCTCCCCGGCCCGCGGTCCAAGCCAGTGCCGGGGTGCGGGCGGCCTTTGCCATCTCGGCACTCCTCTTCGGGGTGGTCCTTCTGGCGCTTCTCTTCTCGCTGTTTCGGGGCGGGGACAACGAGACTTCCACCACCGATCCCGTTGCTGCCGAGACGACCAGCACCGTGGCGGAGATCGATGTGATCCCCATCCTCAGAGCGGAGTGCAACCTGCAAGGCATCAGCGGGTTTGTGTGTGGCAACCTCATTGGAGGCAGCAACCAGGAGTACCAGGTGGTCTGGCAGGACCTGGAGGAAGGCGAGAAGATCATCATCAAGCTCACCTTTCGGGAGCCAATGCACGTCACGCGGATCGACTGGACGAACATCTCGGATACAACACGATTCGCTCGCAACTATCGGGCCCGGGGCATAGTCATCAACTCCGACGGAATCCTGCAGCCGCAGCCCGCCGAGATCCCCAATGAGGCGGGAACCCACCAGATAAGGTTTGCAGCTCTCGACGCCACCTCGATCGAGATCACCATCGAAACCGCCTGGCCACCCCAGGTCACCGAGGGAGATGTCTTCAGGGAGCTGGCCATCGATGAGATCCAGGTACTGGGCCGTCCCAGCATCTCGGGCACCGACACCGAGGAGACCACCACTACCCCCGCCGGTTGATTTCAGGCCTTTCGAACCTCGAGGTCGAGGCTCCCCAGGCCCCGAAAGACCAAACTCTTGATCCTGTGTGCGGGCTCCGACGACTCGATTTGCCGGATCCGCGCAGAGAACCGGGCCAATGCCGCCTCGATCTCCACCCTGGCGAGAGGAGCTCCCACGCAGTAGTGAAGCCCGCCACCGAAGGAGACGTGCGGGTTGGGAGTCCGCCCCAGCGCTAGGTGGGATGGGTTGCCAGGAAAGGCGTCGGGGTCGTGGTTGGCCGAGCCAAACAGGAGACCGACCTTGGTGCCCTTGTTGATGGTCGTATCTGCCAGCTCCACGTCCTCAAGCACCCAGCGCTCGAACATCTGCAGCGGTGAGTCAAACCGGAGAAGCTCGTCGACGGCTGTGGCGACACCAACCCATCCTGATCTAAGCGCCGCATACTGCTCTGGGTTTCGGGCAAGGGCGAGCAGGGCGTTTCCGATGGCGTGGACCGTTGCCTCGTGGCCCGCATTGAGGGTAAGGATCGAGGTCGCCGTGATCTCTTCGTCGGTCAGTGAGTCGCCGGCCTCCTTGGCCTCGATCATTGCCGTGATGAGGTCCTCGCCTGAATTGGTGCGACGGTCGGAGATCAGCTCCTCTAGGTAGCTCACAAAGTCCTTGGTCGCCGTCTCGGCGCCCTCCCCCTCCTCCTCGGTGACGCCCTTGTCGAAGACCTTCACGATGGCGTGGCTCCAAGCGAGGACCTGGTCGTGATCAGCAGCGGGGATCCCCATCAGCTCGGCGATCATCGCCACCGGGAGAGGAGTCGCATACCCCGCGATCACCTCGAACCGAGACCCCTCCAGCAGTCCGTCCAGGAGCCGGTCCGCCGCTTCCTCGAGGCGGGGGCGGAACTCCTCGGCCGAGCGGCGGGTGAATGCCTGGGACACCAGCCTGCGCAGCCGGGTGTGGCGTGGAGGCTCGAGATCGATGAAGGACTCGCGAATGTATCCGGTCCAAGTCGGCCACTGTGGCGGGTAGATCC
>CAZKFU010000030.1:0-8569 GCA_964552165.1 uncultured Acidimicrobiaceae bacterium | reverse complement strand
GAGATCGACGCCGTCGGCCGCCACCGGGGTGCCGGTCTCGGAGGAGGTCACGACGAGCGGGAGCAGACCCTCAACCAGCTTCTGGTCGAGCTCGACGGTTTCGAGGGCAACTCGGGCGTGATCGTCATGGCCGCCACCAACCGCCCCGACATCCTCGACCCGGCGCTGCTGCGTCCGGGTCGATTTGACCGCCAGATCGTGGTCGATGCCCCCGATATCGAGGGACGAAAGGCGATCCTCGAAGTTCACAGCAAGGGCAAGCCATTGGCACCAGAGCTCGATCTCGAGGTTCTCGCCAGACGCACCCCCGGTTTCACCGGCGCCGACCTCGCCAATCTCATCAATGAGGCCGCCCTCCTCACCACCCGTCGCCGCCTCAAGCAGATTGGCATGGCGGAGCTGGAGGAGTCCATCGATCGGGTCATCGCCGGGCCCGAGCGCAAGAACAAGGTGATGACGGATGAGGAGAAGCGGCTGATCGCGTACCACGAGACCGGGCATGCCCTGGTGGGTTGGGCCTTGCCGATGGCCGACCCGGTGCACAAAGTCACCATCGTGGCCAGGGGCCGTTCGTTGGGGCACACCCTGGCTCTCCCCACCCACGACAAATACCTGGTCAGGCGCTCCGAGCTGGTCGATCAGCTGGCGGTCCTCCTGGGGGGACGTACCGCCGAGGAGCTCATTTTCGCCGACCCCACGAGCGGCGCCGCCAATGACATCGAGAAGGCGACCACCATCGCCCGCCGCATGGTCATGGAGTATGGGATGAGCGACGAGTTGGGCCCGATGCAGTATGGGAGGGCGAACGGCGAGGTGTTCTTGGGTCGGGACTACTCCCGCCAGCAGGACTACTCCGACCAGGTGGCCGCCTTTATCGACACCGAGGTGAGGGCCCTTCTCAACACAGCCCACCAGGAGGCTCGGCAGATCCTCGAGACGCATGTCGACGCCATGGAGAAGATGGTGGACACCCTGATGTTGCAGGAGACGGTGGGCCCCGACGAGGTCGCCGAGATCTTTGCCGACGTTCCCAAATGGGAGCACGCACCAGATCGGAACTACCGGATCCAACAGCCACCGCAGCCGGCCACACCCGAGGTGGCGGCGTTCGACGAGGAACCCTCCTCAGCCGAGGAGAGCAAGACCGCCGACAGCAAGAAGAAGGCCGCTTCCAGGGCCTTTCGGGTCAAGCCGAGCGGCCGCCCCGCCGACGCCGGTGCCTGACACAGTCAACAGTTGACAGTTGACAGTTGACTGCTTCATGGTTGAACGCGTCTCAGCGTCACGTCTCCCGACAATGACGCCGCCCTGATCACGACACGTGGGGACTCCCCGTCTGCAGTTGCCGGTCCCGGACCCGGGAGTCTTACGTCCCCGGTGAGGGTGTTGGCCGTGAGGTCGACCTCGGTGCCCGGCCTCAGCCCGGCCCTCAGGTCTCCAGACATCGTGTTCGATTCGAGGACACCATCGAGGAAGAGCCCTACCTCGACATCTCCGGATGCGGTATGACAAGAGAGCGACCCGGAAAGGCGATCGACTCGGATGTCTCCCGATGCCGTGTTGACCCGAGAGCTGCCGCCTAGCTCACCCACCCTCACGTCGCCCGAGGCAGTCTTGACATTGATTCCGCCGCTGGAGGTCTCCAGGGCGAGATCGCCGCTGGCCGTGTTGAAGGTGAGTTCGCCAACCGGCACCAGTCGGCTGTCGCCGGAGGCGCTCTTGATTCGGACCGAGCCCAATGGAACCCTGGTCACTACCTCCGCAGACGCCGTATCGACCTCGGCGTCGGTGTCGGGGGGGACGACCAGATTCACCGCCCCCGGAGATCCGCCGAGCAATAGTGGGCGGTCCCATATGACACGAATGGTGCCGCCCTGCTGCGAGATTTCGAATCTGTCGGCGTCGTCGTCGGCAACGGTCACCGACACCGTGCCCGGCTCGCCGGGGGAGAAGGTGAGCCGTCCGGACGGAATCTCGACCACAACAGCGGGGGTGGCCGGGCCAACTGCGAACGCCCTCGTGGTCATACCCGAAAGGTAGTGGTGACGGTTCTTCCCCTGATTGGGGTCTTGGCCCGGCTCGTCAGCGCATCCACTACCCAACCGTTTATCGACTCTCCTGCCGCCGCCGCCGCACTCTCGATCGTCGTCTTCAGAGACTCGGGCAGGCGAAGGGTTATCCGCGCTTCCAGCGGGTCGGTGGACGATGGCGCCTCGACGGCGGGCTCGGTGATCACCAACTGGGGGTGATCCTGGTCGCGGAATCGGAGATCGACCGCATAGCCTTCGAGCTGGGCGGCGACCTCCTCGGCGGCCTGTTGGGCCAGTCCCAGCAGTGCCTCCCTCACGGCGGGGAGAAGCGCCTCGACGAGCGCTTCACTGTGCTCGGCGATGGCGGGATCGGCGAGCCGCAGCTGTCTGGCGACGGCGATCTCCAATTGATCGATGGCATGTTCTAAATGCATGTCACCTCGCTTGTTCCGGGTGGTGGCGACGGACTCGAGTCTCCAGGATGGTGAGGAGCAAGTCGGGCATGGCGTATTGCATTGTCTCTCCTTCCGACATCGCGGTGATGTCATCGTGACACTATAATGACATCGTTCTGACATCCTTGTCAAGTCGGTTGCTCCATCGGGGTCACTACTGTCAATCTTCATGATCGACAAGGGCCGGATCGAGAAGGCGATCACCGAGATCCTGGAGGCTATCGGCGAGGACCCTCAACGCGAGGGGCTGGTGGCTACTCCCCAGCGGGTGGCCGACTTCTATGAGGAGGTGTTCAACGGGATCGACGGCGACCCGGGTGATGTCGTCGACGCCTTCTTTGGCGAGGAGCACTACCAGGAGATCGTGATGGTCAAGGACATCCCCTTCTATTCGGTGTGTGAGCACCACCTGGTCCCATTCCACGGCACTGCCCACGTCGCCTACTTGCCCCGGGGTCGGGTAACCGGATTGTCGAAACTGGCTCGCCTGGTGGAGGGCTTTGCACGCCGCCCTCTGATGCAGGAGAGGCTGACCGCCCAGATAGCCGATGCACTGACCGACCGGCTCGACCCGTTGGGAGTCTTGGTGGTGGTCGAGGCGGAGCATCTCTGCATGTCGATGAGAGGAGTGAAGAAGCCGGGGTCGAAGACTGTGACATCGGCGGTGCGGGGCATCATGGAGTCACAGCCGGCCACTCGCGCCGAGGCGATGTCGCTCCTCTTTGGAACGTCGAGGTGAAGTGACAGACGTTCGTGTCTGGAAGCTGAGAACGAGGGAGCTGCCGCTGGACACGCCGCTTCTCATGGGTGTGGTCAATGTCACGCCCGACTCCTTCTCCGACGGTGGGGAGACGCTGGAGCGGGCTGCCGCCGTGGCGCGGGGCCTGCAGCTCGTCGGACAGGGGGCCTCCATCGTCGATGTGGGCGGCGAGTCAACCCGCCCCGGAGCGCAGCCGGTCGACGCCCACGAGGAGGCGCGACGAGTCGTTCCCGTGGTGGCCGAGCTGGCGGAGAAGGACGTGATCGTCAGCGTCGACACCTCGAAGCCACAGGTTGCCCGGGACGCCCTCGATGCCGGCGCCGAGATCGTCAACGACGTCACGGCATGCGCGGACCCGATGATGGTGGAGGTCGTCGCCGGAAGCGGGTCCGGCGTGGTCCTGATGCATATGAGAGGGGAGCCGCGGACGATGCAAGATGACCCCACATATGAGGACGTCGTCGAGGAGGTATCCGAATTCTTGGAGCAGCGGAGCCTCGCTCTCGAAGCCGCCGGGGTCGACCCCAGGTCGATCGGAGTCGATCCCGGCATCGGGTTCGGGAAAACCGTCGGTCACAACCTCGAGATCCTGCGACGGCTCGATCGTCTGGTGGCGCTCCAACGGGTCGTTGTCCTCGGAGCGAGCCGCAAGTCATTCCTCGGTGTGGTCACAGGTAAACGGCACCCCGCCGACCGCGATCTGGCGACTGCGGTGGTGACCGGGATCGGTGTCATGGCCGGGGTCAACGTATTTCGGGTCCACGACGCGGGATCATCGGCCGATGCGGCGGCGGTTGCCACCGCTATCGTGGCCGGTCAATCATGGGACGGATGGTCGCGGGGTTGAAGCCCCGAGGTTTCACATGGGTCATCGCCGATCGCTTGGCAGTGGCGGAGCGTGTCGGCGGCAGCGGTTTTCAGCACCGCCGGGTTCGTCGCGAGGAGGAGATCACCTGGCTCGTCGAGGAGGTGGGAATCAATCTCGTCGTCTCATTGCTACCCGGCAACCAGAATCTCGCCGCCTATCGCGAGGCGGGAATGCAAGCCGAGGCAGTACCGATAGGAGCGACAGTCACCGATGACGATAGGCGGCTCTTCAACGAGACCTTGGAGAGGGCGCTCCATCGAAAGGGGAGCAAGGTTCTGGTACACCGTGAGGTGATAGACGACACGCTGGGAGGGCTCCTTGGGGGTTACATCGTGGCCTCGGGTCTGGTCGGCGACCAGATTCTGGCTGTTGCGGCGATACAGGAGATCTTGGGCAGAGCGCTGGGGCCCGAAGGCCGGTCCTTGGTCTCCATGGTGTGATCGGCGTGGCCGACCGAATCTCCATCAATGGGATATCCATAAGCGCCAGCCACGGTGTCCTCGAGGCAGAGAAGGGCAGCCGCCAGCCGTTCCTGGTCGATCTGGACGTCTATTTGGACCTAGCCATCGCAGGTCAATCTGATTCCCTCGGCGACACGGTCGACTACGCAGATCTCGCGGCGAGGGCCCACGACCTGGTCGCCGGCGACAGCCACAATCTCATCGAGACCGTCGCCGCAGGCCTGGCGGAGATGGTGCTGGGCGACAAGCGGGTGGAGAGGGTCGTGGTCACGGTCCACAAGCCGGAGGCACCGGTGTCGGTCGACGTCGATGACATCGCGGTGATCCTCGACCGTCACCGGTGAGCCGTTACGCAGTAGCCCTTGGCTCGAATCTCGGGGACCGCCGCCGTCACCTGCACGATGCAGTGTCCGAGATGCGGCGTTTGGGGGCGGTCGAGGCGATCTCCTCTCTCTTCGAAACGGCGCCGGTGGGTGGGTCTCCCCAGGAGGACTACCTCAACGCGGTGGTGGTCCTGATCTCCGAGGAGCAACCTGCGGCTCTTCTCGCTGCCCTCAACCGGATCGAGGACGGCCTGGGCCGCGATCGGGGCCTCCGGTGGGGCCCTCGCACCATCGACCTGGATATCGTCGCCTGGGACGGCGAGCCGGTCACCACCAAAGAAGTGACGATTCCCCATCCGCGAGCGCAGTTTCGCCGGTTCGTGGTCGAGCCGCTCTGGGAGGTCTGGCCGGCAGCCGCCCTCGGCCCCGGGGTGACTGCCGCCGATGCCCTGTCATCGCTCGCCGACCAGGAGGTGGAGCGGGTCACAACAGATTGGGCCAATCGTCCCTAACCGCAAGACCGTGAACCGTGCTAGCTTCAATCCATGGGTCGTCTGCGCGCCCCGCCCTGATCCTCCGCCACAAACCGAAAACTGTGCCGAGACAGGAGGACAGATGGCCAATCGGGCCCGCGATCACCGCAAAGACATCCCCGGATACGACGAATCCCGCCCCACAAGCGACGCGAGGAGGAGGCAGCACCGCGCCGTCCGGCATGCCGCCCACCAAATTCTGCGCACCGTGGAGGATCCCGAGGAGTTCGTGGAGTCGCTACCCGAGATACGCCGAAGTGGCAACGGCGTCGAGCCGCACGTCGAGAAGACCCCCGGGCGTCGTCGCTTCCGGGTGTGGAAGACGAAGTTTTGGAAGCGTCGGGGCTCATACCGCGATCTCAAGGCGAGACTGGACGCGCAGTGGCCAGTGATACCGCCAAACGACTTGGAGTAGACAGAGCAGAGCCGAACCTCGACGATCCCCGCCTAGCCTCGACCCGGGCACATCGTCAACAGCTGCCGGTTTACTGTCTACTCCCATGGATCTCATCGTCGTGGGACAGGGTCGAGCTGGGGGCTCGCTCACCCTGGCCGCCAGGGCCGCCGGGCACGACGTGGTTGGTGTGCTCTCCCGCAACGAGACCGGCGACTACGGACCCCTACTCGCCTGGGACACCGACCTGCCTGCCACGGATCTGGTGCTCATCGCCGTCACCGACGGTGCCGTTGCCGAGGTGGCGGCAAGGATCGCGCCCCACATAACAGGAAAACCGCTGGTCGCCCACGTATCGGGATTCGTGTCGCTGGAGGCGTTGGAGCCCATTCGGTCCCGAGGGCTCGACGTGGGCTCGTTTCACCCTCTCCAAACTTTGCCCGAGCCGGTGAGGGGGGCCGATGCCTTGGCGGGGTCCACAGCCGCGATCACCGGGGTCGACACGGTTGTGGACGTCCTTGCTGGATTCGCTCGGTCGTTGGGCATGGAGCCAATGAGAATCGCCGACCACCAAAAGCCGGCATATCACGCCGCGGCGGCTGCCGCCGCCAACTTCGTGGTGACTTCATTGGCTGTCGCCGCCGATCTGCTCGATTCGGCCGACGTCCCGCTGGACGCGGTGAGACCGCTGGTGCGCCAGGTGATAGACAACGCCTTCGAGGTTGGCCCTGAGAATGCCCTGACCGGTCCCATCGCCCGTGGCGACTTCGACACCGTTCGGGGCCAGCTCGCGGCGGCCACGGCCGTGTCTGAGGAGTTGGGTGTCCAGTTTCGCCTGCTTGCCGAGGCCACGGCCCGGCGCGCGGGGCGTGACCCCGCGGACCTGGCCGAGTGAAGGTCGTCACCACGTTCGCCTCGGCACGGGAGGTGGCCGGCGCCGAAGCCAGCCTGGTGCCGACGATGGGGTTCTTCCACGAGGGTCATCTCGCTCTGATGGAGCGGGCCCGGATGTCTCCGGCCACGGTCGTGGTGTCGCTGTTCGTCAACCCGACCCAGTTCAACGACCCCGCCGACCTCGAACGATACCCCCGCGATCCAGATCGCGACAAGGAGCTGGCGGAAGCGGCCGGAGTAGATGTCCTCTTCGTTCCCGCCGTCGAGGAGGTCTACCCCTCCGGCGGATCGAGTCTGGTCCGCGTCGAGAGCCTGAGCGACGTTCTCGAAGGCGTTTCCCGCCCCGGGCATTTCCAAGGGGTGGCCACGGTGGTGGCCAAGCTCTTTGCCGGCCTGCAACCACGGCGGGCGGTCTTCGGCCGCAAGGATGCCCAACAGCTCGCAGTCGTGCTCCGGATGACGGACGATCTTCGGATGCCGGTCGAGGTGATCGGCCATCCCACCGTACGCGAGCCCGATGGCCTGGCGCTGTCGAGTAGGAACGTGTTCCTCGACAGACCCGCACGAGAGCGTGCCCTTGGCCTGTCGCGCGGATTGTTTCAGGCGGCTGATCAGGTCGATGCCGGTGAGACTGGGGGTCACCGCCTCGAGGAGGTGGTGGCAAAGGCGGCTCGCCACACCGACCTCGAGTATGTGGCGCTCGTCGACATGACCACCATGGCGCCATTGGACACGCTCGACCGACCTGCCGTTTTGGCGGTGGCCGCGCAGGTGGGGCCGGTGCGTCTCATAGACAACCTGACCATCGATTTTGAGACCAGCCCCATCCCCGATCGTGGCTCCATTCTGGAGAAGGAGTCCATCCTGTATGAACCTTGACACAATGACACGCCAATGACCGACCACCACGATCCGCTGCGCGCCTCCCGCCTCCAGGCTCACGAAGAGCTGCTCCCCTCCTACCCGCATCGCTACGAGAGGACACATCTCGCCGCCGAGCTCCACCAGGCCCACGCCGGGCTGGAGCCGGGGTCGTCCACCGACCACGAGGTCTCCGTCGCCGGCCGCGTCATGCTCCACCGATCCTTCGGGGGTCTCCAGTTCGCCACGCTCAAGGATGGCTCGGGAACCATCCAGCTCTTCGTCGACCAAGAGGCGGTTGGTGCCGATGACTTCGCCCGTTTCGAGTCGTTACACCTAGGCGATTGGATCGGTGCCACGGGCACCATCATGACGACGAAGAGGGGAGAGCTCTCCGTGAGGTTGGGAAGGTTCACCATCCTTCAAAAGAGCCTCCGGCCCCTTCCCGACAAGTGGCACGGGTTAACCGACATCGAAGCCCGGAGTCGGCACCGTTACCTCGACCTGATGGTCAACGTGGAGTCGCGCCGGGTCGCCGTCGTCCGGACCGAGGTGGTGGCGGAGCTACGCCGAATTCTCGTCGACAAGGGTTTCATCGAGGTGGAGACACCGGTGCTGCTGGTCGAAGCGACCGGGGCGATGGCGAAGCCGTTTCGAACGCATCACAACGCCTTGGACCTCGAGCTGGCGATGCGTATCGCCACCGAGCTCCACCTGAAGCGTCTCGTTGTTGGGGGACTGGAGCGAGTGTTCGAGCTGGGAAGGATCTTCCGCAACGAGGGCATCGACGCCACCCATAACCCCGAGTTCACCATGCTCGAGGCATACCAGGCGCTCGCCGACTACCAGGACATGATGCAGCTCGTCGAGGAGCTGCTCACCGGCGCCACCGCCGCCGTCCGTGGGTCGACCATGATCGAGTATCAGGGCCGTGCTCTCGACATGTCAGCACCCTTCCGCCGCGTCTCGATGATCGATCTGGTGTCAGAG
>CAZKFU010000029.1:0-8594 GCA_964552165.1 uncultured Acidimicrobiaceae bacterium | reverse complement strand
TCAGTGGACCAGGTCACGGTGGTCGCCACCGAGTTCGGGTTCGACCCCGCCGATATCGAGGTCCCCGCCGGCACGCCCTTCGAGCTGACCCTCGACAACAAAGGCGTGGTGGAGCACGACCTCACTATCGAGGCCCTGGATGTCGCCATCCACGCCCCCCCGGGTCAGGCCGTGACCGAGACCGTCACCATCCCCGCCGGCACTTACGACATCCACTGCACCGTCCCCGGCCACCACGAGTCGGGCATGGTGGGCACGCTGACCGCGAGCTAGCCGGCACTTGATGAGCCCCGTGCTGATGTCCCCGCCGACAGTCTCCGAGAGCGGAGAAGGGCGGCGCCGCACCGACGACGGGGTGTTGGCCCGGGGTCTCATCGGCGTCGCCGCCGCCGCACTGGTCCTGGCCTCAACCGCGTTGCCGCTGTGGGAGACCCACCTCGAGGCTCCCCAGTATCCGGATGGTTTGCACATGGTCGCCTACGGCGACCGGATTGAGGGCGACCTCGCCGAGATCGAGAGTCTCAACCACTACATCGGAATGAGCCCGATTCGCATCGAGGACCTGCCCGAATTGGCGGCCTGGCCTCTGGCGCTGGGGCTGGCCGTGATCGCGGTGGCGGTCTCGGTGATTGGCGGCAGAAGGCTGGCGGCCAAGCTCGCCCGGCTCTATGTGCTGTTGCTGCCGCTGGGGATTCTTGCCACCGTCCAGGTCCGTCTCTATCAGTACGGTCACGACCTCGACCCCGGAGCTGCCCTCCGGATCGGGGAATTCACCCCTTGGGTGGTGGGGCCGACTCGAGTGTGGAACTTCACCGCCTGGGGTCGGCCCGGTACTGGGGTGATTGCCTTGTTGCTGGCCGCCGCCGTTCTCACCTTCGGGCCCCGAGTGGCGAAGCGGATACGAGCTCGGAGCCCCAAGATGTCCCTCTTGGTGGGTGTGGTTGCCGTGGCGATGGCATGGGCAGCGATGCCGGCGATTGCCCACGATGGCCACTCCGGCACCACCACCGACGCGGAACTGGCCACCCTGCTCAATGGGGTGCCCGATGGCGGCACTCTGGTGCTTCCCTCCGGCACCTACCGGGGCGATGTGGTGATCGACCGCCCTGTCCGCATCGAAGGCCAGGACATGCCGCTGATCCTGGGGAGCGGCACCGGGACGGTGCTCACCGTCCGTGCTGCGGGAACGGTGATAATCGGAATCCGGGTCGCCGGCAGCGGGCCTGGGCCCACCGGCCACCCCGCCGGCATCCGTATCGAGGCCGACGACGTGGAGGTGCAAGGGGTTGTGGTGGAGGACTCCTATACCGCAATCGCAGTAGTTGACTCAGCGCGAGTGCGCCTGGTGGACAACAGCATCGCGGGAAGGAACGACCTTCCCCTTCCCGGAGAGGGCCATGCCTTGGGTGACCACGAGCACCAAGCACATGGGAGCCGTGGCGACGGCCTCTCACTCTGGAACGCCGAAGGAGTGCTTGTCCGCGGCAACAGGGTCAGCGGGGTGCGAGACGGTATCTATCTCTCATTCGGCTCTGGCGCACTCCTCGATGGGAACCAGATCAGCGACAGCCGCTACGGAGTCCACTCCATGTACGCCATAAACTTGGTGCTGGTAGAAAACCTCGTGGAGGGCAATCTTTCCGGAGCGGTGCTCATGTACGGGGGGCCGACACTCCTCCTTCGCAACGACCTCAGGGCCAATAGCTCACCTTCCACTGGATTCGGGGTCCTCCTCAAGGACGTGGCAGATGTTGAGGTGGTGGAGAACGTCTTCGTCGACAACCGAGTTGGCCTTCAGATGGACGGTCCCTCGGGAGGGACCGAGCCGGCCCGTTTCCGCGCCAACACGGTGGCTCTCAATCAGATCGGGGTGGCCCTTTACCCGTCGGCGGGTGCCGTTTTTCAGGCCAACACGTTTGCCGGCAACGTGGTGCAGGTGCTCCAGCAAGGCCGGGGCGCTCTCGAGAACACCGCGTGGTCCCATCATGGCTTTGGCAACTACTGGTCCAACTATCGAGGATTCGAGATCCCTGGAACCGGCAAGGGCGCCATCGCCCACGTGGAGGGAAGTGCGGTCGACCGTCTTCTGACGCAGGCACCGGTGCTGATGCCATTGGCTTCCAGCCCGGCGCTGCGCCTGGTCCGAGCCGTGGAGGATCGCTGGGTGGAGCGCCGGCCCGTGCTCGTGGATGATTTGCCCCTGACCCGGCCCCTCTCCCCCGCCCTCGGGAGCCCGCCGCGGGAGTTGGCCGCGGGAGCAGCCCTCGCCGGGCTCGGCCTGGGAGCCTTCGGGCTGGCCACTATCGCTCTGGCACGCCTGAGTCGGACCCGGATCACGAAAAGGGTTGCTCGTGCCATCTGACGCCACGAAGCCGCCCGCACCTCTCTTCTCGGTTACCGGGTTGCGTAAGACCTACGGGGCCAAAGTGGTCCTCGACGGCGTCGACCTCGTGATCGAAAGCGGAACCCGCGCCGCGGTGACCGGGCCCAACGGGAGTGGGAAAAGCACCCTTCTCCGGTGCCTGGCCGGGTTGGCAGGTCATCAAGGCGAGACCCTCGTTGAAGGTGTCCCGGTGACGCGGGCACGGTCCAGGCTCGGATATCTCCCTCAATCGGTTGGGCTGCCGGAGTGGGCGACCGTAGGCGAGGTGCTCCAGCTATTCGCTCGGTTACGACGAGCCGACCCAGCGGACACTCCCCTCCCCCAGGGGTTCCTTCCCCATGTCGATACACCGGTACGAGTCCTTTCAGGAGGACAGGCGCAGCGGGTAGCTCTCACCGTTGCGTTGCTCGGGTCGCCATCGGTCCTGCTCCTGGATGAACCGGCCGCCAATCTCGACGACTCGGGCCGGGAAATGCTCTGGCACGCGCTCGACCAAATGGTCGGCTTGGGAGGAGCAGTGCTCATTGCCACTCCGTCGGGACCGGAAACCCGGCCCATGGCAGATCGGGTGTTGGAGCTGTCTCGAGGGAAACTCGAAGAGAGGCTCATCTGGGCCCGAGAGATGCGGCAGGTGGTGTCATGACCTCTCGTGCGGGCACCGTGAGAGCCGTGGCTGCCTGGGAGCTCAAGGGCGCCGCTCGAAGCCGCTGGGTGATGGCGTCGGCCCTGCTCTACACGGTGGCTGCGGTAATGCTGGCCTTGACAGGACTTCGCTCGATGCGCGGCCTCGGCATCACCGGCGTGGGGACTGCGCTAGATGGGCTGCTCAGTCTCGGTGTGTTGTTGCCGCCGCTGGTAGGACTGCTTTTGGGAGCGAGTGCCGTCGCCGGAGCCAAAGAGTGTGGCGTTCTGGCGATGATGGCTTCCCAGCCGGTTCGCCGGTCACACATCGGTTGGGGGATATTTGTCGGATTGACCGGGGCAGTCTGGGCCTCGGTCGCAGTCGGTCTGGGGCTAGTAGCGGTTGTGCTCGCACCGGCGGCGACGTTCGCCGACCTCCCGGCGGTGGGGGTGATGGTTATCGCCACTCTTGCAGCGAGCGCCGTCGGGGTGTCGCTCGGCATGGCCATCTCCGCCCTTGCGAGCAGCCGGGCCCAGGCCACCGCCCTTGCTGCCGGTGCTTGGTTCCTAGCGGCATTGGGAATCGACCTCCTGCTCTCCGGGTTGGCGGTGGGGCTGAGCCTGGGACCTGCCGGCCTGCTGGGAGCCGTACTGCTCAATCCGCTCGAGGCGATCCGGCTCTCCGCCCTGATGGCAGTCGACGCGGCCTCGCTTGGGACCCTTGGCGCTCATCTGCTCTACCGCTTCGGCTCCATAGGCAGCTTCCTGGTGCTCGGTGCCGGCGTGGCAGCGTGGGCGGTGATACCGATGCAGGTGGCGATGCGGGTGCTTCGCCGCCGAGACGTGTGAATCAGCTCAACGTCCACCGTTGCGAGGGAGGGGGATGACCGGGCATTCGAAGGACGGCCCTTCGGGGGGATCTTCGTCTGGCAGCATTTCCTGAACACGAGGATGGCTGAGGCCCAGGCGATCCATGGGAACGCCCACACAGCCTGATAAATGGTCCGCGCCCGTCGTGTGATCTGCGACCCTCTTGAAGGTGTGAGACATCGGCTGAGGACCTAATGGGAACAGATGCTCTGGCGATCGGTCGGCTCCTCGAGATCGCCTGCGACGAGTCCGGCTCCGAGGGAGAGAACCTCATTGGTGGCAACACCGATGTGTTTGCACATGCCAGCATCCACATGACCGCCCAGGCGGCGACAGCTTGCATCGAGGAGCTTCGGAAGAGGATTCGTTCGCCGGCCCAAGAGTACAAGGCAAATCATCTGCTCCGCGAGAAGCATCGCTCGACCCTGGAGTGGCTCCTCGGACCCTCGGGGCCAATCCTCGGAGATGCCCATGTGCACCTGACCGACAAGAGGTTCTTTGTCGTCGGCACGGTTGTCGACCTGTTGGTTGGGCAGGTCAGCTACGCAACGAGCATCGATCGCTGGCAGGCAAGACCAATCAATGCGATGGCAACAACCCTGTATCGCGAGGGTCAACGCGCGTTCGGGCGCGAACGATGGCAGTCGTTCCTGGAAGCGTCCAACAACCTGGTGCGCCTCAGGAATCCCTTGGGCGTGAGGGCGCCTGTGGACGCATTCTTTCGCACCATCGACGACCTGCGCTTCGCCAGCACCGGGGGCCGGGTTGGAAAGATCATTGAATTGCTCGCCCAGACGAGAAAGGACGCCGACTCATTTCGTGCTCAGCTCGTCGCAGACCCCACGATGATTCCGGCGCTCGACCCCCTGATCCCAGCCATTGTTCAGACGGTCGTTTACTGGAGTGATGGGCGAACGCCCGTCTCGATCGTTCACGACCAGCACAACGCGTTGACCGAGGAGCGCATCGCCCAGCTCAAGCAGTCGTTCAGGACGCCAGACCCGACCAATGACAGCCCTGGCCCCACAGGTCATCTAGCCGAAATCACACTCGTTGATTCTCGCTCAGATGCGCGGGTTCAAGTTGCCGATTTCCTAGCCGGAGTCGCCAGAAAGATTGCCTCGGACGAGCTCAACGATCAGGGCGACCACGAGCTCACGGCGTTGCTACGCCCCTATGTGGATTCCTTCTCCGTCTGGGGGGACGCCCGAAGCTGGTCGCTGCTCGGCTCTCGACCCCAGTCGTGACTCCCGAGCTCGAGCACGTTGTCGGTCCTGCGCCCAGACCAGATATGGTGCCAGGCATGTCCACGCCCTCGCCGTCCCCTTCTCGCCCTAACCGGTCCGGTGCCACCACGCCGGCAATGGTCATAGTGGGTGCCCTGATCCTGCTGGTGGGGGTGTACGCATTGTTGTCGACGCTTATCGGAGGCGCCGAGACCTCCACCGAGAGTTATTCGGGCATAAGCCGGGTCGATCTCGACCTGGACAATGCCTCGGTGCAGATCACCGGCACCGGGAACGAGGTCGTGGTCGACCAGCGCATCACCTCTGGCTTGGTGGCGACAACGGTCCGGCACGAGGTCAGCGGCGACACCCTCCGGCTGGTGTTGACCTGCCCAGTCTTCATATCCATCAACTGTGAAGGACACTTTGTCTTGCGGGTGCCACCGGGAACCGGGTTGACGGGGCGAACCGCCAATGGCCGCATCGAGCTGAGTCGGGTCGACGGCCCGGTCGACATTGGCACCAGCAACGGCCCCATCGTCCTGGAGGGAGTGAGCGGCTCCGTGCGAGCGAGCACCTCCAATGGGGCTATCACCGCCACCGACTTGGCCAGCCGCGACGTCGACCTCCGTACCTCGAACGGGCGGATCGAGGTCGATGCCAGCCAGGCACCGGAGCGGATCGTGGCTCGCACCTCCAATGGTCGGATCGACATCGCACTGCCGTCGGACGCTGCCCCCTTTGCGGTCGAGGTGTCGACCAGCAACGGCAGCACCAGCATCGACATCCGCACTGACCCTGCCTCCAGCCAACAGATCGACGCCCGCACCTCGAACGGGGACATAGCGATCCGTTACCGCTGACGCGAATAAGCGGAGGCTGCTGATATGGCGATGGCGGCGCCCCACCAGTAACCCCGACTCGGATTCGGCGGCACCATTATCTTTCTTGCTCGTGTCATCACCCACGCGTTACGCCATGAGCGGTGAAACCAGCATTGCCTACAAGGTCCACGGTGATGGCCCCTCACCTCCTCGACTATCAGGGATCTTGTTGTTGGCTCCGGTATCCAGTTCAAGGATCGTGGAGTTGAGGTCCTCCTTGGCGTCCCGGGAGAGTGGTCGATTCTCAGGGTCATGGACTGTGGATTGGAGGTCGATCGAGTGGTCGTCGTGATCGGGGGAGCCAATGTCGACATCGAAGGTCGCGCCTCCTCTGTGCTGATCGCTGGAGATTCGAATCCGGGCAGCGTCACCCGCTCCCCCGGCGGGGTTGCGCGCAACATCGCCGCGAATCTCGCCCGACTCGGGGCGCCGACGCGCCTCTACACCGCCCTCGGCGACGATCCAGACGGGCATTGGCTCGAACACCACACCAGAGAGGCGGGCGTCGACATGTCAGGCACCCTGTGGGTCACGGACGCGCCGACTTCCGCTTATCTGTCGATACTCGATCACGGCGGAGAGATGGCGGTTGCCATAAACGACATGGACATCCTGTCACACCTAGGCCCGGAGCAGGTGCCGGTCGAAGCCCTCGAGCAAGCCGCTGTGGTCGTAGTCGACGCCAATCTCGAGGAGGCCACTCTCGCCCGGATCTTCGAGAATGCAGGAGATACGCCGGTGTTCGTCGATCCGGTGTCGATTGCCAAGGCGACACGTGTCCGACCTCATCTGGAGCGCATTCACACGCTCACACCCAACCGTGCCGAGGCCGAGGCTCTGTCGGGAACAGAGATCACCGACCAAATCACCCTCAGAGATGCGGCCCAGCACCTTCTCGATACCGGTGTCGCTCGCGTGGTGGTGACGCTTGGAAGCGAGGGGGTATTCCACGCCGACGCCCACGGCTCGGGCATCATCGCCGGGTTTCGCCGTCGATTGGCCAGCGTCACTGGTGCCGGTGATGCACTAATGGCGGGTCTGGTGTGGGCGCATCTCGACGGCCGATCACTCGCCGAGGCGGTGAGGGTCGGAACCGATTTTGCCGCCAAGGCTCTCGCGGAGCCGCCGACAGCCACCCACCCTCAACCGACATCGGAAAGGCTCCCAAGTGACTACTGACGTGAACAGGTACCTTGAGGTCACGGACGAGGTCAGCGACGCTCTCCAGAAGGGGGGGCCCGTAGTGGCGTTGGAGTCGACGATCATCGCCCACGGGATGCCCTATCCGCAGAATGTGGAGACGGCGTTGGAGGCGGAGCAGACGGTTCGCCAACGTGGTGGCATCCCCGCAACCGTTGCCATCATCGATGGCAGGCTCCGGGTTGGTCTGACTCAAGGCGAGGTCGAGCGGCTCGGTGGCCTCCGTGACCGTGTGGCCAAGGTGTCACGCCGCGACCTGCCTTTCGTGGTGTTCTCCGGCGGGGTTGGTGCGACCACCGTTTCCGCCACCCTGATCGTCGCCGCGATGGCGGGCATCCGGGTCTTCGCCACGGGTGGCATCGGCGGTGTTCATCGCCGAGGGGAGACGACACTCGACATCTCCGCCGACCTCCAAGAGCTGACACACACCGACCTCGTGGTGGTCTGCGCCGGCATCAAGTCGATCCTCGACACCAGGGCTACCCTCGAATACCTGGAGACTCATGGGGTACCCGTCGTGGGGTTCGGCACCGACGTCGTTCCCGGTTTCTACACCAGCGAGAGCCCCTTCCCCGTCGATCACCGCGTTGACACACCCGAAGAAGTGGCGGAGATCGCCCGGGTCCGCAGCGAACTGGGCATCAGCGAGGGGATCGTGGTGGCCAACCCCATCCCGAAGGAGCACGCAATGGATCCGGCGACCATCGACGCCGCCATCGAACAAGCATTCGCCGACTCTGAAACCGAGGATGTGACCGGTTACGACACAACGCCCTATCTTCTGGCACGGGTCGCCGAGATCACGAGAGGACAGAGCCTCAAGGCCAACGCCGCCCTCTACCTCAACAACGCCAGGGTAGCTGCTTCGATTGCTGTGGCTTTGGCGAGATCACCCCATGCCGCGCAGGTCAAAGCGCTTCGGGTCGATGACCCGACAGGCAAAACCAGCTGACACGCCAACGTTGCCCGGTTCGTGCTCGTCGGGCGACCGGGCACAGCCGGGGACACCATTATCCGTGCTCGCCAGTCACCCCGAGGGCGACCGGCCGGAGAAGCTCTGCTCGTGACCCTCCGCGATCGACAGTGGCCCGAGGGTGACTCCAACCTGACTTACCACGACGTCAGCATGGTCGTGGTACCCCTCACCGCGGACCTGGCCGGGCCTGGAGCCGAGGGAAGGGTGAGCGGTCTGCTCGCGGCCAAGGTCGACCCGGTCCGGCCTTTGACCGAGGAGGACCATCGACTGCTCGCGGGTGTCGCCAGTCATGTCGCCGTCGCCATCGCAAACGAGCAGCTGGCCGAGAGCGAGCGGACCCGGTTCCGCTCCTACGCCAGGCTCATCACCCAGGCACAGGAGGAAGAGCGTAAGCGCATCGCGCGTGAGTTGCACGACGAGGCCGCTCAGAACAT
>CAZKFU010000028.1:335-8603 GCA_964552165.1 uncultured Acidimicrobiaceae bacterium | reverse complement strand
CGGTTCCACCGATGCCATCGTGCCGGTTGCTCAGAGCAGAGCCGTCTACGAATCCGCTCCAGGACCCAAGCGCCTCCTCGTCATCGAGGGTGCCAATCACAACGATCTCGAGCTGACGTCTGGGGTGCAACTGGTCGATGAGGTGGTGCGCTTCTTGGATGACATGTCGCCTTAGCGATGCGGGCTCGCATCTTCGCGCCTCTCGGTAGGGTGCCCCTCATGACAGCTCCATCCTTGGCCGACCGGGAACATGCGGCCTACATCCACGGCCTGGGGATGGTCGCCGAGTCGGCTCCCCATGGGTGGGTGAGACATCTCGGTGGTGTGGTTGCGGTCGTAGCCAACTCCCCCATACCTCTCTTCAACCACGTCTTCGTCGAGGCTGTCGACGCCATCCGCGCTGACCTCGAAGCCGCGCTGGCGGCGATGGAAGAGACCGGCCTGGCATACACAGTGAGCCTCCGCGCCGGGACCGACGACGGGCTGGCCGAGGTGTTGTCGGCCACCAACCTGGTGACGTCCGAGAAACCGACCCCGGGCATGTCTCTCCGCCCCCTGACCCGATACGAGGCGCCGTCGGATCTGGTGATCCGCTCCGGCCGGGGTGTGTTCGACGACCACTGCTTGGTGGCAGCTGCAGGCTTTGGCCTCTCTTTGGAGACGCTTCACGACATCCTGACGCCGAAGCTGGTCGATCGTGACAACATCGTGTTCTACGCCGGCTACGTCAATGGTGAGCCCGTGACCTCCTCGTCCGGGATCCTCCACGACTCGTCGGTCACCCTCTTCAACGTTGCCACCCTGCCCCAGCACCGAGGCCACGGTTACGGCGCGGCCATGACCATGGCGGCCGTGGTCGATGGAGCCGAACAGGGATGTGACGCCGCCTTCCTGCAATCAACCGAGATGGGGTTCCCCGTGTATCGCAAGCTCGGTTTTGAAACGGTGGTGGAATACAACCAGTGGACGTCACCGACCGGTTGATCAACTGCCCCGTGGGTTGGTCACATCTCCCATGCTTCCCGATAGCGCGTCACCAGCAGCCAAGCGATGAGCGCCGTCGACACGCTTCGGTGGACTGCCGTGTGACTTATCCGTTCTTCCCCCGCCGGCGGGGGAAGTGGATCGCCCGCAGGGCGAGACGATGGGGGTGGGAAACATCACGCAACACCTCCCTCGGCGCGCTGAACCCCCTACCTCCGAGCCTTCGGCTCGCAGGGACTTTCCCCCCGCTCGCTTCGCTCACAAGGGGACAAAGCTCGCTGGCGCCGGTCCCCCCGCAAGCAGGGGGACAACGGTTTGAGCGAGACGAAGGGGGTGGAACAAGACACCACGCTCAGCCGGTGGCGAGGAGAAGGGTGTGGATGGCTATCCCGACGAGGCCGCCGACCACCGTTCCGTTGATGCGGACGAACTGAAGATCCCGGCCCAACTGCATCTCGAGACGATGTGATATCTCGGTCGCATCCCATCCGGCCACCGTGTTCTCGATCAGACCGATCACCTCGTCATCCCATTGGTGGGCGAGCCGCTCGGCGGACTCGGCGATCCAGCCGTCGATCTTGGTCCGGAGCGGTTCGTCGTCGAGAACTCGGTGCGCCCACCATTGGATAAGCTCGGCCAGTCGCTGCTCCAATCCTGAGTCGGGCCGGCTCGCGGCCCGGTTGAGGCCCTCGTGGACGAGCTGCCATTGCGATTGGATGGCCGCCGCCAACTCAGGAGAGTCGAGGATGCGAAGCTTCGATTCCTCGATGCGCTGGGCGAGCTCGGGCGAGTTGCGCAGGTTGTCGGCCAGTTTGGCCAGCATCCCCTCGATATCGGACCTCACCGGGTGGTCCGGATCCGAGACCACGTCGTCGACCAGGACCCGGAACGAGGCGATTATCCGCTCGAAGATGATGCTCTCTGCCCATGACGGGACCCACCACGGCGAAGCCCGGGCGAAGCTCTCCCTGAAGTAGGGAAGGTTGTCGACGAGAACGACTTCGGTCCCCCGCAGGGCGACCTCGATCGACTCCCGGGTCCGCTCCCCTTTCAGCCAGGCATCGACGACCAGCGAGATGAGAGGGGTGACCGGGGTCTGTTTCATCCAGTCGAGAGAGGCCTTGGTCACCACCGCGGCCACCTGCTCGTCGTCGAGAGACTCGGCGATGGTGGCCGCGGTCTCGATGCTGCGACGTGCCGCCAGGGCCGAGTGCTCGGAGGTGCCGAGCCAGCCTGCGACCCGCCCCGCGATTCCGGCGTTGCTCAGCCACTCGTGGAGATTGGTGGGGTCCAAGAAGTTCTGTTGCACGAACTCGGCGAGCCCCCGCCCGATCTCGTCCTTGCTCCGTGGGATGAGGGCGGTATGCGGTATGGGAATACCCAGTGGATGCCGGAACAGCGCGGTGACCGCGAACCAGTCGGCGATCCCGCCGATGAGCGCGGCCTCGGAGGCCGCCCTCACGAACCCGTTGACACCGCCTTCGGGCCCGAGGAAGTGGCTGACTAAAAAGACGACCAGGGCACCGAGCAGGAACCCGTTGGCGCGCCGCTTCCACCGCTGCAGCTCGCGAACCCGTCGTTCCTCGTAGCTGGCGTTGGATCCCGTGGGGCCGGTGGCCATCGTCACCGGGAACATCGTATGCCGGCAACCGGCGCATCAGCCCGGATCCCCGCTCCCACCGGCTGGTATCTTCATCGGCGAGGAGGTCCCCAACCATGTCGTCGGAAACAACCCACCTTCGCACGCTCGATGGCGAGGACGTCGGTATCGACTCCGACGTCTGGGATCCGATTCCGGAGAAGAACAGGCTGCTACCAGGCGACCCGGGATTCGAGGACGCCACCCGGATCTGGAATGGCATGATCCACAAGCAACCGGGTCTGGTGATCCAACCGGAGAGCACCGACGAGGTGGCGGAGGTGGTGAACCGGGCCCGCGAGCATCGCTTGTTGTTCTCGATAAAGGGCGGCGGCCACAACGTCGCCGGACTGTCGCTCGCCGACGGGGGGCTGACACTGGACATGTCCCGAATGCGAGACGTCCGAGTGGATCGTGAGAACCGCCTGGTGCATGTCGGGCCGGGATGTCTTCTCGGCGACGTAGATCGAGCCACCCAGGAACATGGCCTCGCCGCCACACTAGGTTTCGTCTCCGAGACCGGCGTCGCCGGTCTCACCCTTGGCGGGGGTTTCGGATATCTGTCCCGACGGTTCGGCTTCAGCGTCGATGACCTGATCGAGGTGGAGGTAGTCACCGCCGACGGGCGGGTGAGGCGCGCCGGCCGCGAGGCGGAGGCCGAGTTGTTTTGGGCTCTGCGAGGTGGTGGGGGGAACTTTGGGGTGGTCACGGAATTCATCTTCGAGCTGCACGAGGTCGGTCCCCACATCATGGGCGGTCTGATCGCGTGGCCTGCTGCGGATCACGCCGAGGATGTCCTCGGTCTCTACCAGGAGATGACGTCGAGCGCGCCCCGGGAGCTGACCCTGGTGACCACCATGCGGCTGGCCCCGGCGGCACCTTTCCTTCCTGAGGCCTGGCATGGCAAGCCGATCATCGGCATGGTCGCCTGCCACAGCGGTGACCAGGAGCAGGCGGCGCGGGATCTGGCGCCGATCAAGGATTTTGGCAAGCCGATCGCCGATCTAGTGGTGCCGAAGACGTATGTCGAGCAGCAGTCGATGCTCGATGCCACCCAGCCCAAGGGAGCCAACTACTACTGGAAGACGGAGTTCCTCTCCGGTTTGAGCAATGGCTACCTGGACGTGTTCAGGGCCAATGCGGAAGGAATCGAATCCCCCATGTCACAGGTCATCCTCTTCCACATCGAGGGCGCGGTCAACGAGCACGCCGAGGATGACGGGGCTGTTGGCAATCGCGATGCAGCCTTCGTTACCGGCGCTGCCGGCGCTTGGCCCGCTCCCGACCCCAACGGTGACGCACACCAAGCGTGGGTTCGGTCGGCTTGGGAGCGGATCCGGCCCTTCTCCACAGGAGGCAACTACATCAACTTCCAGTCGACGGACGAGGACGCCTCCCGCATCGAGGACTCCTATCGGAGCAACTTCGAGCGGCTGCGAAGGGCCAAGGCCGAGTACGACCCGGAGAACCTGTTCCGGGTCAACCGCAACCTGGAGCCGGTTGTTTGAGCCGACGGCGTCCGGTCATACCGGGACGCGAGCCCGAACTTCGTATAGGGGCCACTCCCCGGGGACGCCCTTGAGGTCGAAGACGCCACACGGCTTGAACTCGATCCCCGATCCGACCACCAGGTCTTTGACCGTCCCCGACACCAAGATGCCTCCCCGCTCGGCCTTGTCCATCACCCGCGATGCGATGTGGATGCCAAGACCCCCGACGTCACCATTTCTGATCTCGACCTCGCCGGTGTGGATGCCGGCGCGCACCGGGATGCCCACCACCGATACCGCCTCGGTGATGGCGATGGCGCAGGCGATGGCTCGGGCCGGGCCGTCGAACGTGGCAATGCATCCGTCGCCGGTCATACCGACCTCGTGGCCCCGGAACCGCTCCAGCTGGGATCGAACGATGCGGTCGTGCTCGCCCAGTAGGTCGAGCCAGCGGGCGTCGCCAATAGATGCCGCCGTCGTGGTGGAGCCGACGATGTCGGTGAACAAGACCGTCGACAACACGCGATTGGTTGGCGCCGCCTCCCTCTTCCCGGTGATGAACTCCTCCACGTGATCCAGGATGGGCCCAAAGTCGCCAGCATGGAAGGGAAGGGTGTCGGCGCCGTCGACGATCCGCAGCTCGGCGCCCTCGATATGCTCGGCGAGATATTCGCCATACACCCTGCGGTGAAAACGGGCGTCCTGCCTCGCCACCACCAGGGTCGGCACCTGAATCAGCGGCAATACCGATCTGATGTCGATCCTGGTGAACCACTCCTGGGTGGTCTTCACCAGACCCAGCGGTATCGAGAGCCGCTGGTAACGCGTCCACCATGCCCGAAACCGCGGGTCATCCGCCACGCTGGGTGCGGTCATGTTCAGGATGTCCCCGGTGGTCCCATGTTGAGCGACGTATTGATCGAAGAGGGACTCGACGACGTGCTTCGGGGCGCCTATCGGGTAGTCGTCGGCGCGGAGGATCCGGGCCTCGGAGTTGACGAGGACCAGAGCGGAAACCCGCTCCGGGTAGGTGGCGGCTAGCAGCATTGCCGAAAGCCCGCCCTCGGTGTCCCCGTAGACGATCGCCTCCTCGGAACCGGCGGCGTCGAGGACGGCGCGGACGTCGTTCATGTTCCCTTCGAAGGGGAGCCACATCGTGTCGCCGGGTATGGGGTCGGACACCCCCGAGCCCCGCATGTCGTAGTGGATGACCCGACCCATGCTCCCGAGGCGATCGTAGAAGCGGACCGCGGATGGCTCGTCCCAGATGGCGTCGATGTTGGACGTCCCGCCCGTGATGAACATGATGTCGCGGTCGCCGCTCCCAAACACCTGGTAGGCGAGGTAACCGAGTTCGGTCTCGAGATACCTCGTCGGGGGACGGCTTCCGAAGAGGGGTCTCGTCATGACGCGTGCACGGTAGTAACCGCCGATCCTATAGCCCACGCCGGAGCGGGCTTCCCCTTCTCGCCGCTACGCGGCGAGCCCCTCGAGGGCCAACCATTGACCAGACCGCTCAAGCAACTCGGTCGGCTCTTGGGGCGTACTGAATGTTTGCCCACCATCGCCTCGGCGTCTTGCTCTCCGAACGAAGAGCGCATTCGATGACCTCGGTCGTTCAAACCAGCCGCCTCATATCTCTGCGACCCAGCCGCGGAGGGAGCCATGTGGGTTCGATCACTTCCACGCTGTAACGCAGGTGCCAATGTCTCGACACCCTCATGCTTGTCACGACGGTCGAGGCAGGACTCAACATTCGATAGGCGGCCGGAAACCTGAGCGGCGGGTCCTGACCCCAGTACCGAGATGAACGTCGAATGAACTCCGGTTACTCTGCCGCCGCGCCCGTGGAACCGAGCATAAGCCGCAACTCACGTCATCCCTGGCTCGGGTCCCGGCCATGACCGACACCCAAACACGGACACGATCGTGGACAGCGATGCGGGCAGTGACCGTGATCGCCCTGCTCTACGTATTCTTGGTCGGGATCAAGGGCTTGGAAGCGGGCATCCGGGCCTTCGGGTCTGACGTCGTCGAGCGGCTCTTCGACAACGTCACCCACCCGATCGCCGGCTTGTTCGCCGGCGTGCTCGGAACCGCCTTGGTTCAGTCCTCGTCATTGACGACGGCGATGATCGTCGGCCTGGTGGGAGTAGGAGTCCTCCCCTTGGAGAGTGCGGTCCCCATGGTGATGGGGGCCAACATCGGAACAACCATCACCAACGGAGTCGTCTCGATGGGCCACGTGCGACGGGGCGCGGAATTCCGAAGGGCCTTCGCAGGGGCCACGGTGCATGATTTCTTCAACATCCTCTCCGTTGCTGTCATGTTGCCGGTGGAGCTGGCCACGGGGATTCTCCAAAGAGCGGCCACGGCCCTGACGGAACTCGTCGGTAGGGGCGACGTCGCCTCTGGGGCCACGGGCCAGGGCTTCGTCCAGCCGATCCTGAGATGGCCAATTGACCGCACCGTCGACTCTCTAGGTGGAGCCTCAACGACTGTGGCCGGGATCATCTTGTTGTCATTGGGGGTCACCCTGATCTTTGCCGCCCTCAACCTCATAACCAGGACGATGAGGTCCCTGCTCGCCGGTGGGATCGAGCGTTCGCTGAATCGAGTGCTCGATCGGGGAGCGGGTATCGGCGGGATGGCGGTGGGCGTTGTGGTGACCATGCTGGTGCAGAGTTCCTCGATCACGACCTCGATCCTGATCCCGATGATGGCGGCCGGCGTCCTCACACTCCCTAACGCCTTCCCGATCACCCTCGGGGCAAACGTTGGCACCACGATCACTGCTCTGCTGGCCTCGGTTGCGGCGCCGGAGTCTGCCGCGTTGACCATCGCCCTGGTGCACACCCTGTTCAATTTCTCCGGGATCCTCGTCTTCTATCCCATCCCGGCGATGCGTCGGATACCGATTCGTATGGCGCAAGGTTTGGGTGATCTGGTTGATCGCAAGAAGAGTTGGGCGATCATCTGGGTGGTCGGTGTCTTCTTTGTGATCCCGCTGACGGGGCTGCTGTTGCTGCGATGATTGGGGATGGACATGGTGTTTGAACTATTCAAGAGTGGGCCACCAAGCCAGGTCGAAATGATCGAAGGCGAGATCACCGAGATGCTCTCGACAGCCGACAAGACCCTGCAGATGGCCTTTGCCGCCCTTGCCCGCCGGGTTCAGCCCGAGGAGGTCGGTGATGACCTCCGCAGGAAGGACAGGAGAATCAACCGGGTAGAACGTTCGATAAGACGTCAGCTCGTGATCCATGCCGGGGTCCGGGGAAGCGAGGTAGATCTCCCCGTGCTCCTCGTCTACATGTCGATCGCCAAGGACATCGAGCGGGTTGGCGACATCGCCAAGGACCTCTGGGACCTCGCCGCCTCCGGAGCCGACATGAGCGAGGGCGAAGACCTGGTCAAGTTGGACACGGTGGCGAAGACGATATCTGGTCTGATAAGCGATACGGCCCGGATCTATGGGGAGCGGGACACCGAGGCAGCGGTTGAGATACTCAACCATGCCGATGAACTATCTGACAGCTATGAGGCGGCGATGCTGGCGCAACTCGAAGCCACCGATGCCAGGCTGGCGGTGACCAGGGCGCTCTACTATCGGTACTTGATGCGGATCACGGCACATCTGATGAACGTCCTCACCGCGGTCGTGATGCCATTTCATCGTCTCGACTATTGGGACGAAGACAAGATCGACCGCGCGTAACGGTCGAGTTAGCTATAGCGGACCGTTTCTCTGGCCCCCGAAACCGACGCCCCCGTTCTCGCCACGGATGGCGTCAAATCCGATCCGTTTGATGCGCGAGAACGGGAAGTGGTGGGGGCTCCAACCAAACACGGCCACACCTTCCCCGTCAGCCACCGCATTGGAGTCGAGGAGTACGATCTGGCCACACCACCAAAGGAGACTCATGGCTTGGGATCTCGCCGTGATACTGGAGGATCGTCCTGGGGCACTGGCCGAAATGGGGGAGGCGCTTGGCAACGCGGGGATCAACATCGATGGCGTGTGCGGCATCGGAAGGGGCGGTGAGGGCGCCGTGCACGTTGTTGCCGTAATACCCGACGGGATCGCGCACCGACTCCGCCACCGAGAGCAGAGCCGCGAAATGCATCACGGCAGACGCCTGCGTCGCGCCGAGC
>CAZKFU010000028.1:0-325 GCA_964552165.1 uncultured Acidimicrobiaceae bacterium | reverse complement strand
GGTGAGGGCGCCGTGCACGTTCTGGTCGCCGATGGCAATGCTGCGAAAGAGGCGCTAGCCGCCGCCGGGATCTCCTCCGGGGACCCCCGCGAGGTGCTGGCCGTGGCCAGCGAGGATCGCCCCGGCGAGCTGGGGAGTCTGGCCTCTAAGGTCGCCGCCGCGGGAGCCAACATCGATCTCGTTTACGTGACCATGGACCGTCGGGTTGTCCTGGGTGTCGACCACCTCGCCGCGGCCAGGCAAGCGGTACAGGCCGACTGACGGAGGCGGCGCCACCCTCCCGGCTTCGCCGAGAAGGACGGGCCAACGGCCGAGGCGGCGGGCG
>CAZKFU010000027.1:0-8981 GCA_964552165.1 uncultured Acidimicrobiaceae bacterium | reverse complement strand
CCCGCGACCGGGTGGATCGCATAGCTGACCGAAACCCCTCGTTCCTCCAGCGCCACCGCCAGATCCCTAGCTGCATGCTGAGCCTGGGCCACAGCCAATCCGTAGCCGGGAACGATCATCACCCGATCGGCATAGCGAAGAATGATCGCGGCGTCATGAGCTGTTGCCCTCTTCACCGGCCGGTCACTCATCTCACCGGCGCCGCCGATGCCATCTACTGCCCCGAAGCCGGCGAACAGCACATTGGCCAGGGAGCGGTTCATGGCCTCGGTCATCTGGATGGTGAGGATCAGCCCGGCGGCTCCGACGAGGGCGCCACCAACGATCAGCGCATTGTTGGATATGACGAAACCGGCGGCAGAGGCCGCGATGCCTGAGAACGAGTTGAGCAGCGAGATGACCACCGGCATATCGGCGCCTCCGATGGGCAGAACGGCGACGACCCCAATCAGCAGGGCCACCCCACCCAGTAGCCAGTAGCCCTTGGTGTTGCCCGCGACCAGTGCTCCGACTCCGACCCCGAACGCGGTGAGTGTCAAGAAGGCGTTGACCGACCGTTGCCCGGGGTAGAGGATCGGGCGGCCGGTGATGATCCCCTGGAGCTTGCCAAACGCTATGAAGCTCCCGGTAAAGGTGACGGCCCCGATCAGCGTGGAGAGGAGCACCGTGATCGACGTCTCCAGCGGGAGCGTCGCCAGGTCGTTGCTGGCCACCACCTCGGCGGCGACCAGCGCAGAAGCGATTCCACCGAAGCCGTTGAATGCGGCCACCATCTGCGGCATCGCAGTCATCTGAACACGGATCGCGGCCCAACCTCCGATGATGGCGCCGACGACCAGACCACCGAGCACGATCTCCCAGCTCAGGATCTCCTGGTCGATCAGTGTGATGATCACCGCCCCGAGCATTCCGGCAGCCGCGATGAGGTTCCCTGTCCTGGCCGTCCTCGGCCCGCTCAGCCGCTTCAGCCCGATGATGAAGGCAACGGCGCATCCAAGGTAGAGGATCTCCGTCACCGTTTCTCGCTCTCCTCGGGGCGGGGGCGGCGAAACATCCCGAGCATGCGATCGGTGACCAGGAACCCCCCTACCACGTTGATTGTTGCCGTCACGACTGCCAGAAACCCCAGCGCCTGCGCCAGCGGGGTGATCCCGACGCCAGCCGCGGTAATGGCGCCGATCACGGTGATACCGGAGATGGCGTTGGCCCCGGACATGAGCGGTGTGTGCAGGGTTGGGGGTACCTTGGCGATGACTTCGAGCCCAACAAAAGCGGCGAGGACGAAGACGGTGACACCGACGACCAGCTCGCTCACGGCTCTCCTTCCAAACCGAGGAGCCGACGAACCAGTGGGTGGACCACCTTGCCCGCCCGGGTGATGCATGCTTCGGAGGTGACCTCATCTCCAAAGTCGGGCGCCAGCCGGGCCTCTTCGTCGGTCATGCGAGCGAGAAGAGCAGTGATGTTCCGGGCGTACATCTGACTGGCGTCGACCGCGACCCGACCTGGAAGGTCGGTGAGCCCGATCACGGTGACCCCCCTGTGCACGACGGTCTCCCCGGGCCTGGTGAGCTCACAATTACCCCCTGTCGGCGCGGCGACATCGACAATCACCGACCCTGGATGCATCATTTCCACCATCTCTCGAGAGACCAGTAGGGGTGCGGGCAGGCCCGGGATCTGGGCGGTGGTTATCAAGACATCGGTGTCGGCGACGTGAGGAGCCAACGCATCCATCTGACGTCGCTGTGTGTCGTCGGAGACTTCCTTGGCGTAGCCCGTGGCCGCCGCTGCCGACTCGTCGACCGGTGCCGCCACAAAACGAGCGCCGAGACTTTCGATCTGCTCCTTGACCGTTGGCCTGATGTCATAGGCGGACACCACCGCACCCAGACGGCGTGCGGTGGCGATCGCCTGGAGACCGGCGACTCCGGCTCCAAGAACGAGCAGCTTCACAGGAGGGATGGTCCCCGCCGCGGTGGTGAGCATTGGGAAGAAGCGGGGGACCGCCGCGGCCGCGAGTAGCACAGCCTCGTAGCCGGCAGCCGTCGCCTGTGATGAGAGAGCGTCCATGGTTTGGGCGACGGCAGAGCGAGGAATGGCCTCCATGGCGAATGCGGTGATCCTCCGATCGGTGAGGACCCTGACGAGGTCGGGCGAGGCGAAAGGGTCGAGGAACCCGATCAATGTCGATCCCTCCGGCATTCGGTGGATCTCTTCCGGAGCTGGGGGCCCCACCACGACGACGACCTCGGCGTCCACATATGGGTCCTCTACGACCTCGGCTCCGCTGGCCCGGTACGCGTCGTCGTCGAAACCGGCTCCCGATCCGGCGCCGGTCTCGACCGCCACGCGATGACGCTGCTCGACCAGCCTGACCACCACTTGAGGGGTGATGGCGACCCGCCTCTCACCCGGGGCCTCCGTCGGTATCGCCAGTCTCATCAGGGGGATGACCCTAAGAATCAACCCGTCTCCAAGGCAAAACTCCAACTCGGGTCGGCATCGCGACGAGACGGCGCGGTGCTCCTGTGGGCCACGACAGTGGCCTTCCTAGCGGTATGGCCAAGACACCAGGTTTCGATCACAGCTGTTACGGGTAGGCCTTGTGTGACATATAGAGGAGATAGCCTTGGTTTGTGCACATGAGCCATGCACCTGTGAGGTACCCGGAGCTGGCGATTTCTGCAGCGAGAGCTGCGCCCAGGAAACCCATGCCGGCACAACCTGCGGCTGCGGGCACGCCGAGTGCGAGGCGAGCCTCACCGTGTTGGACCCGGCCTTATGAAGCTGGCTACAAGCCCGAGCTGGGCCCGTTTTGTCACTTATACCCGTTTTGTCACCTACAACCAGGAGTTTGAGATGATTGTTCGAGAGATCATGACCCCGGCCCCCCGGGTGGTGGGGCCAGACGAATCGATACGCCAAATAGCCCAGATCCTCGATGACGAGCAGATAGGCGCTGTCATCGTTCGTGACGACGATGGTGATCTCAAAGGCCTTGTCACCGACCGGGACATCACCATCGAGGTGGTGGCTCGGAACAGGGATGCAGACACCACCAAAGCCGGTCAGCTGTTGGACGAAACCGAAGTCGTGACCGTCGATGCCGAAGACTCTGTTGAGTTCGCAGTAGAGACGATGAAGCGTCACGCCGTCCGAAGGCTCCCGGTACTCGACGGGGAGGAGCTGATCGGCATCGTGAGCCAGGCCGACCTCGCCCGGCATGCCGATGAGGCTGATGTCGGGGAGATGGTGGAGGCAATATCGACTGCCCCCGACAACACCGGGCGCGGCTGAGCCGAGAAGACAAGATCCGGATGCCAAAGGAGAGAGCACCTCAAGTCAAGGACCTGGAGCGTTATGAGGCGATGCGCCGCGAGGGCATGAGCAAGGAGAAGGCGGCCCGGATCGCCAATACCCCACGAAGGGTTGCCGGAAGGCGCGGTGGCCGGTCCCCCGCCTATGAGGAGTGGACCAAAGAGGACCTATACGAAAAGGCAAGGAAGGTGGGGATCGACGGCCGCTCCCAAATGACCAAGAAGGAGCTCATCAAGGCGCTGAGGGACCATTGAACGCTTGGCCCAAGTCCCCACGATCACCAGGATCAGGAGATCGTTCACGTCGACTGATCCCCGGGTCCTCCCGCATCGGTCGGAGGGTGCCTTCTAATAGGGAAGGTACCCTCGGCCGATGCCCCATTTCGTCTGCCAGACGTGTGGCCGAGACTTCTCGATGCGTCAGGAGATCATCGACCGCTATCCGGGTTGGGTGCCCAAGAATTGTCTCGACTGTCGCAACGGAGAAAAAGCAGCGGCATCGGTGACCAAGAACGCCGACCACACGCTGGACGAGGTCCGGCAGAGATTCAGTGGCGGCCCCCAGACGGGCGTTTTCACCGATGGCGCTTCCGAGGGCAACCCCGGCCCCGGGGGTTGGGGGGCCGTCTACGTGATCGACGGGGAGATAATCGAAGAGGCCCGCGGCCACGACCCGTACACCACCAACAACAGGATGGAGCTGACCGCTCTTATCGCCGGCTATCGCCTCATCCCCGAGGACGCCGCGATCACGATCTACACCGACTCGCAGCTCATCGTCAACATCATCACGAAATGGGCACGGGGATGGGAGGAGAGAGGTTGGCGTCGCAAGACGGGGCCGATCGCCAACCTGGAGCTCGTCCAAGAGGCTTATGAGCTCTCCAAGGCACGACCACAGAGCCGCCTGGTGTGGATCAAGGCTCACAGTGGGTACCTGTGGAACGAGTACGCCGACGCACTGGCGACGGCGTACCGGCGCCAAATTCGATGATGACCCCAGATGAGGTGCGGGATTTCGGGCGCCATTTCGCCAGCTCACCTCTGTACTCGCACCTCATCCCCTATATCGCCCGTGAGCCGAGCCTCATGGAGACCCTCAACCGGATCGCCCATGTCCCCCAGGTCAACCTCCTGCTCGGCGCCGTCCACTACCTTCTGTTGGGCGGACGCCGCGACGTCACGCTGGCACGGTTCTACGCCACCTTGTCGGTGGATCCCGAGGCCCCGGTGTCCGCCGGCCGCCCTTTCGCCGACTTCGTCATGGCGCACGCCGATGAGATCGTCGAGTTGGGATCGACCCGGTACACCCAGACAAACGAGGTTCGTCGCTGCACCACGCTCCTCCCCGGCATAGCCGCCGCCGTGGGCGGGCGCCGCTTTCATCTTGTTGACGTCGGAACCAGCGCTGGGCTGACACTGGCCTTCGATCGGTATCGCTATCAGTACGACGGTGTCAGCTGGGGAAGCGGGGACTTGATGCTCGGCTGCGAGCTACGGGGCGGTCGCCCGCACCTCCCGGAGAGGTTTGAGGTGATGAGCCGGCATGGGCTCGACCTCAACATCGTCGACCCCACCGACCCGGACGATCGCCGCTGGCTTCAGGCACTGGTGTGGCCCGAGCACCGCGCCCGATTTCTGAGGCTGGAGCGCGCGCTGGAGATCGCCGCGGGGGTCCCGCTCAACCAGATCGAGGGCGACGCCTTGGAGACGCTTCCCCAGGTTCTGGACGCGTTGCCACCCGGCGACGAGGTGGTGGTGATGCACTCGTTCGCCTTGAACCAGTTTGCCCCATCCGACAGAGAACGCCTCGCCGTCATTCTCGACAACGGCCGGACAGGACGACTGTTGCACCGCGTCGGGCTCGAGTATTGGACCGATGGCCACCCCTGGGCCGAGCTCCGCGTCGACGACGGCTCGCTGGAGAGAAGCCTGGCTTGGGCCCACCCCCATGGCGAGTGGATGGATCTGGCTTGACGCCCCTGCCATGGACAAACCTGAGGGGTTTTCGACCGGATATGGTCACTAGAAGCTGAGGTTTCTCAGGCCTGGCCGTAGACCGGGACCGTGGCTCCGTTCATCACCGAAGAGGCGTCGCTGAGGAGGAACTCGGCGACCGCGGCGATCTCATCGGGAGTTGGCCAGTTGACGTAGTCGGCGTAGGGGAGGGCCTTTCGCGTCGCCGGGGTGTCGATCACAGAGGGCATGAGGACATTGGCGGTGACCCCGGTCCCCTCCAACTCCTGGGCGGCGGTCTTCGCCAGCGACACCACCCCCGCCTTGGCGATGTTGAATGCCGCCTGTCCCATTGGGTTTTCCTCTGCGGCGCGGCTCCCCACGAGCAGTATCCGGCCCCACCCCGCCTCTCGCAGGTAGGGAACAGCCGCCCTGACGGCGTAGAAGGCCGATCGCAGGTTGAGATCGAGCATTCGCTCGAAACGAACGTCATCGGTCTCGTCGACGTCGCGTCCGCCGGCCCATCCACCGACCAGAGAGATGAGGCCGTGGATGGCACCCCACCTATCGGCGATGCCCTTCATGTAGGTGGTGACGGCCTCGGGATTGATGGCATCGACCCGAGTCAGGAGAACGGTCTCCTCATCGACGTCGAACTGGTCCTCGAAGGCGGCGGCCTCGTCGGGAAGGAGGTAGGTGACCGCAATCCGGTAGTCGCGGCCGACCAGCCGTTTCACGAGGGCGGTGCCGAGACCACCGGTGCCTCCCGTGATCACAAGGTTCTTGGTCACCAGCACATGCTAGATCGGGGCCCCGACCAAGGCATTCAGCCAGGTTCCACGGGGATGAGCCCGCGCCGCCTCCAAGTCCGCACTGGAGTCGATGTCGAGAAGCAGGCCGACTCGAGCCAGAACCACCGGCTCCACCAGCCTCGCCAAGTGGCGGTGAAAGCTCCCTGGCCCATAGGCGAACTCGACACGCCGAGAGGCGCCTATGACCGAGGTGCCCCCATCAGACGAAGGTGCGATCACCTCGCCTCCGGTCTGGACCACCTTTGCGATCGCCGCCAGGTCCGCGCCATCCAACAACGGTAGATCGGCGTGGATGACGACCCAGGGTCCTCCGCCGTCGATTCCGCTGGCCGCCGCTCGGTCCAGCCCATTTCCGGGGTCGGCGACGGCTTTCACGTCGTGATCCCGACACCAGGAGAGCACCGCCTCGTCCCCCGCCACCACCAAGGGTTCCAAGCCGGCAGATCGACTCGCACCGATCGTCCTCATGGCCAGCCGTATGCTCAGGTTCGCCCGTGTCTCCGCGGGGATGGCCGCGGCGAGACGCCCCTTGGCCAGCTGGAATGACTTGACCGGTATCACCGCTCTCACCGCAATCAGCGTAGGCAATACTGATGCTGGTCCGGCTGGCCGAGATCGAAGGAGCCCGATTCACTACTCGACATCGATTCGGCGCACATCGATGCGACGTCAGGGGATGATGATGACCGGGCAGGGGGACTGATGGGCGAGACGATCTGCGACCGAGCCCATCATCATCCTCTCGACGAGACCGGCGCCTCGCCTTCCGATGACCAGCACATCGGCACCGGCCTCGGTGATGACCCGGATGATGGCCGACGTCGGGTCCCCCAACTCCTCGCGCGCCTCGTAACTGATCCCATCGAGGTTGAGGCTGGCGACCGTCTGGTCCAGGATCTCCTTTTGGCCCTCGAGCAAGGCGGTGGATAGCGCTTCCGGTGAAGGAGGGGCTCCGCCGATTCCCCACCATCCTTCTGGTGTCCGCACCGCGGTCACCAGCAGCAGCCTCGCCTCCCAGTGCCGGGCTATGTCGACGGCGAAGAGAGCTGCGCGATGACCGGTTTCGGAGCCGTCGACGCCGACGACGATGGTCTCGGGGTGCCATAACGTGTGGGGCATGGCCGGAAACCTAGGCGTTTCCGCCAAGCAGTGCCTGCACGAGGCAGGCGAACGCGAGCCCGTAGCACCCGGCGACGATGTCGTCGCCGATGATGCCGACCGCGCCTTTCCTCTTGTCGGCAGCAGCGACCCCAGGAAAGAAGCCCTTGAAGATGTCGGCGACGCGAAAGACGGCAAATCCGGCGACAGCAGCCCAGCCGCCAACCCCCATGGTCGCCACCATCGTTCCCGCGGCCTCGTCGATGACAACCCACCCCGGGTCTCCCTTGTCGAGCGCGAACGGGGGGACCGACCAAGCCGCCGCCGCCAGGATCAGCACCAGTCCCGCGGCCTGGGCCCACAGGCCGACACCGTGGAGGGCCAATGAGAGGGCGAGTGCCAACCCTGCGCCCAATGTGCCCGACCCGGCATCGGACCTCCGGAGCCTCGACATGACGAGCCCGGACCCGAGAAACGACGCAATCAGGCGCTTCACCGGAACCAGCGTAGGGACCATCCGATGCCGGCTCCGGTTACCGTCGAGACGGTGAATCCAGCAGGTCTCGACGGTCTGACCCTTCCGGGGAGCGTGACGCTGTCGTTGTCGGGCCGAGTTGGGTTTGGGGTCTCAAGGGTCGACCTCGCCGAGGATCGTTATGACCAGACGATCTGGATCGAAGACGGCGCCACGGCGCGTCGATTCACGACGGGGCCATCTGATCTTCTTCCCCGGTGGTCGCCCGACGGGCGAATGATCGCCTTCCTCCGCAAGGTGGACGATGCCCATCAGCTGGCGCTCATGTCGGTGGAGGGTGGCGAGCCGGAGGTGGTCACCGCCTTCGAGCTGGGCTTGTCGGCTGCTTCCCACAACGTCATTCAGTGGTTTCCCGACTCGGAGCGCCTGTTGGTCATCGTCGAGGAGCACAACTCGGGCTGGGCCGAGCTCGATGACGACGAGAGGATGCGCCGCCCCCAGCGGGTGACGAGGGTGCCCTGGCGAAGCGATGGACGGGGTTGGATCGCCGACCGACGGCTGGCGCCGTACGTGGTCGGCGAAGGTGAGCCACGGCGTCTCGTCGCCGCCGATGATGATGTGGTTGCGCCATCATTGTCGCCGGATGGCTCCAAAGTCCTATTTGGCTTGTCGAACTCACCTCACCCCGCACTGGACGGCTTGACAGATCTATTCGAGATCGACACCACGGGTGGGGAATCGGTGCCGGTCGGGGTTCGTGGCCTCTGGTTCTCGACGTCATATAGCCCCGATGGGACGCCACACGCCATCGGCCTCCCCGGGTCCGGGTGGCCGGGGAACATCGGGCTGTGCCGGTTCGAGGGAGACCGGGTGATCGATCTCACCGGTCACTCCGATCTCACGATCGCGGTCGTCAGCGGAGGTCTACTCAACGTGGCCTGGCGGGAGAAGGACGCCATCGTTGGCATCGAGGACTCGGGCCGAATCACCCTGGCTTCGGTGTCGCCCAAGGGAGTGATCGAGTCGATCGTCGGTGGCGATATCGTCGTTGGGTCCTTCGATGCCACTGCGGACCGGCTGGCGTATGTGAAGAGAACATATGAGAGCCCCGGAGACGTCTTCGTCGTCGCCGAAGACGAGATTCAGTTGACGAGTTTTGGCAGCGCCGCGCCGAAGACGGTGATCCCCCATCACCTTCGGGTCGCGAGCGGCGGCGAGGAGGTGGACGCCTGGGTCTACCTACCCGACGGTGAAGGGAAGGTTCCGTTGCTGCTCAACATTCACGGCGGCCCGGCATCGCAGTACGGGTTTGGCTTCTTC
>CAZKFU010000026.1:6526-9037 GCA_964552165.1 uncultured Acidimicrobiaceae bacterium | reverse complement strand
GCCGAGCATGTCCTCCTCGGGGAACATGAGACCGCAATCGATGAGCGCGATCTTCCCCTCGACCTCGAGTGCCGCACAGTTGCGACCGATCTCCCCGAGACCACCGAGAAAGGTGACCGAGACACTCACCCGCTGTTCAGCACTCCGATGGCCTTCTCCAGGGCGATGATGGTGGACTCCTCGGCGGGAGTCAGGGGAAGTCGAGGCTCTCCCACCTCGGCCCAGAAACGATTTACCGCCGCCTTGATCGGAATCGGGTTCGACTCGGCGAAGCACGCCCGAAAGAGAGGGAGCAGCATTTGATGGATCCGGCGGGCGGTCTCGCCGTCGCCATTCTCGACGGCCTTGATCATCGCCGAGATCTGAGGTCCGGCAAGGTGGGAGAGCACCGAGACCACGCCTACCGCACCCACCGCCATCATCGGCAGGGTCAAGGCGTCGTTGCCTGAGTAAACGGGGAACCCCGGCATGCGCTCACAAGCGAACGAGGTGTACATGAGATCCTCTACGGCGTCCTTGACGGCAACGATGTTGTCGTGACTCGACAGCCGCTCCAGGGTGTCGAGCTCGAGGAGACGGCCGGTGCGGCCCGGGATGTTATAGATCATCACCGGGATCGGGCTGGCGTCGGCGATGGCCTCGAAATGCGCCACCAGGCCCCTCTGCTCCGGTTTGTTGTAGTAGGGGGTCACCGCAAGCACGGCGTCGCAGCCGATGTCAGCGGCTTTGGTGCTCATGTCGATGGAGCTCCGGGTGTCGTAGCTGCCTGTTCCCGCCATGACCAGCGTCTTTCGCTCGGCAACGGCCTCCACCACGGTCGAGTAGAGAGCCAGTTTCTCGGCGGTCGACAGGGTCGGCGACTCCCCGGTGGTACCGGTCACCACCAAGGTGTCGGTTCCGTTCTCGGTCAGGTGGCGGGCGAGGTTCCACGCCGCTTCGTGGTCGACCTCTCCGTCGGGGCGGAAGGGAGTGATCATCGCCGTGGCCACCCGGCCGAAGATGGGAGAGGGGGTCGCGTCCACGGGCACAGACTACCGGGACGGGTTGTGATGCCCGGAATCCACTGCCAAGCTCGACCACAATCGATCGGGAGACCGAATGTCAAAGCAATACGAATCACCCCCCGAGCTCACCATCGACCTCGCCGCCTCGTACTCGGCGATGCTTCAGACCAACCACGGGCAGATCGAGATAGAGCTGTTCGCCGAGAAGTCCCCGATGACGGTCAACAACTTCGTATTCCTCGCCAACGACGGGTATTACGACGGGGTCATCTTTCATCGGGTGGTGCCCGGCTTCGTGATTCAGGGAGGAGACCCAACCGGAACCGGGCGCGGAGGGCCGGGATATCGGTTCCGGGACGAGCTCGAGGGAGCCGGCGACTACTCGCGCGGGACCGTCGCCATGGCGAACTCGGGGCCACACACCAACGGCTCTCAGTTCTTCATCTGCCTCGACGCCGTCGATCTCCCCCACGCCTACACCATCTTTGGCAGGGTGACCTCGGGCATGGACGCCGTGGACGCGATCGCCCGTCTCCCTCGTCGCGGCGAGCAGCCCGAGGAAGACGCCGTGATCTCCTCGATGACGATCATCCAGGGCTGACGCCTCCGATGACATATTCGATAGTGGCTCGTGACCCGGAGACCGGTGATCTGGGCGTTGCGGTGCAGTCGCATTGGTTCTCGGTCGGCTCGGTGGTCTCGTGGGCCGAGGCCGGCGTCGGTGCGGTTGCCACCCAGGCGCTGGCGGACCCCTCCTATGGGCCGCTCGGGTTGGAACTGATGCGCGCCGGACGGAGCGCCGAGGACGCTCTCAAGGCTCTGCTGGCCGGTGACAGCGGTGCCGGCCGGCGCCAGGTTGGCTTTGTCGACGGCCAGGGCGGGGCGATGGCACACACCGGGCCGGGGTGCATCGCCGAGGCGGGCCACATTGTTGGCGACGGGTTCACCACCCAGGCCAACCTGATGGCCAAGCCCACGGTATGGGGCGCGATGGCCCATGCCTATGCCTCTACCGAGGGGGAGCTCACACGGCGGCTCCTCGTCGCCCTCGACGCCGCCGAGGCCGAGGGAGGAGACATTCGAGGACGGCAGTCGGCGGCGCTTTTGGTGGTCACAGGGTCTCCCACAGGTCGTGCCTGGGATGACACGATCTTTGACCTTCGGGTGGAAGACCACCCGGATCCTCTTGCCGAGCTACATCGACTCCTGGACTTGGGACGCGCCTATCACAGGATGACCGCCGGCGACGACGCTATGGGCGCCGACGACCTCCCCTCGGCTCTCGAGCATTACCGCGCAGCCGAGTCGATGGCCCCCCAAATCGCAGAGATCCCTTTCTGGAAAGCGATGACCCTCGCCGGTAACGGCCTCGTCGAGGATGCGCTCCCCGTATTCGCCCAGGTGTTCGCCGCCGAGCCGCGGTGGAGGGAGGTCCTTCCCCGAGTCGTCGCCTCCGGGGTGGTCGAGCTCGACGACGACACTGTCACCCTCATCCTTCGCTGACTTG
>CAZKFU010000026.1:0-6516 GCA_964552165.1 uncultured Acidimicrobiaceae bacterium | reverse complement strand
AGGACCCGGTCGGAATCGCCGCCGCGGGGTAGTTGCTGCGGATATTCCACAGCATCCATCCCACTCCCCTGTCCTCGGCGGCATCGATCGAACGCCTGATCTGCTGTGGTGTCCACCAGAAGGCCTGTAGCCAGGGTCGGACCGTAGACGTCTCGGCAATCCGGGCCATGGCTGCGTCAAGAGCATTGGCGGTGACGTCGTAGGGATGGTCGTTGGGATCGGAGAATCCAAGCCATCCGTCGCTGTAGTGGGAGGGGTAGACCATCGGGCTCAGCACGTCCACCTCGACGGAGATCTCCTCGGGGCGCTGGCCGATCCCCTGGTCATCCACGGACGACACGACGATGCCAAACACGGCGGCGTTCACCGCGCAGCCCATGGGATGGAGGAGGCGGCGAGCCTCCGCCAGAAACCCCGCCATGGCGCCAACCCTCTCGCTTTGAGGCAGGTCAAGCTGCCCGGTTTGAGCGGCGGTGGACCCCGAAGGGAATCTGACATAGTCGAACATGACCTCGTCAAACCCCAACTGGCACGCCTCCTCGGCCAGAGCCAGTGGATACCTCCACGTCTCAGGGTTGGTGGCGTCAACCCAAGGGCCAATCAGCCGATCCGAGGGGCGTGCCGCGGTCCACAGCCAATCCTCGAAGGTCACGATCCGGGTGATGGTGTAGAGGTCGTGGCGGCGGGCGGCGGCGAGGACCAAACCGGCGTCGTACTGGGGCCGGACGGCGCCGAAGAGGTGGGCATCGGCCACCGACGTGTCGTATAGGACCGCCCCTCCCTCCTGCTTGGTATCGAAGACCATGGTGTTGATGGCGGTGGAGTCGGCCAGATCGAGTATCTGCTGGTACGACTCCTCGTTGCCGGCGATGTCGCCGGCGACGCGCACCCCGCGGACCAGCCGTCGCTCGACTGTGATCTCCATGACCGAGGACCCGCCCTCCCATTGCCCGGACTGCGGGAGCCACCCCGGACGGGAGACCGACACTTCGCTTGGGGGATACCCCGAGATGTCGAACCAACCGTCGGGTGCGGTTCTCGTCGTGGCCTCTCCCACCCGGACCAGCGCCCCCGCCAATGGTCGGCCGGTGTCATCCACCACCCGGCCAAGAAGGGTTACGGCAGCGCGGGTCGTCACCGTGACCTGAGCTGATCCTTCCGCAGGCGATGTCGATGTCGTCGGACCGGCCGTGATCGACGCCGACGAGCAGGCCGCCGCCAACAGCGACATGAGCATGAAGCGACGCATCTGGAGATCGTACGGCGGCGCTCGGTCTGTCCGGGGTGTCGAGGCATGAAGGCCCCCTACCATCGCCGATGTGAGCGCTTCAGACGAGGGCATTGGCTGTCGCCAAGCCGCCATCGCCACCGCCGTGGTGCTCATCGGGGCAACCGTCCTCTTCTGGTCGGGCCTGGCGATGGTGCTCAACGACGGCTGTACCGGACTCTGCGGAGCCACCGGTCTCAGCCTCCTCTACGCCGGAGCACCGGTGTCGGCCCTCTTCGGGGTGCTTGGTGGTGGCCTGCCCATCGCCTGGCCGCTCGATATCACCTTGTGGGTCGTGGTGGGCTTTCTCGTCGCCGGTTGGGCTACCCGCCGCAAGATCTCGCCCTTCCCGCCGGCGATCGCCGTCCTCGGCATCGCCCTCGCATATGGACTAGTCACGGGGCGTCTCGTCGAATTGGTCGTGTGAGTCGCCCAGCGGCGACCTAGCTTGACCACATGGAGTCAGGGATCACCACGCGCCTCGCCGCGCCCGCTCTGCTGACGCTCTCGCTGGTGCTGTCAATCACGTGGGGCGCCTTGTTCGAGGCCCCGGCGCCCGGCGAAGGCCTGCAACCCGTCGGTGGCGCCGCCGAGCTCGTCATCATCGATCAAGCCGCCGACTTCCTCCGGTGGAGCTCGCAGGCGGGGATGGTCTCATGGGTGACAATCACGGACTGGCCGGTGACGATCGACGGCGAGGAGTTGGGTGGAGCGTTGCGAATGGAGGCGGTCACAGCCGAGTCGGGCGTCGTCGCCCTCCATGAGACACCTCGGAGGATTTCGTTCGAAGGCTGATTCAGCCGGCCAGATAGCTCTCGAGAGCACCGGCGTCGAAGGGTCCGACGGCACCGATGACTCGGCTGCCCGTCATCACCTCTGTCGCCACCGACCGCACCGCCCCGAGCTCCACTGCCTCGACCTTGGCGAGTCTATCATCGACGGAGAGGTGGGGAGCGCCGGTCAGCTCATCCCGACCCAACCTGATCATGCGGCTGTTGGCCTCCTCGAGAGTCAGCGCCAGGCTGCCGCGCATGGAGCCTTTGGCCCGTTCCAGCTCCTCTTCGTTGATGCCGTCGGCGATGACCTTGGCCAGCTCGGCATTTATCACCTCCATCGCCGTGTCCATCTGGGTGGGGGTGGTACCCACGTACACACCCCAGGCGCCGGCATCGGCATAGGCGAGTCGGAACCCGTAAACGGCGTACGCCAGCCCACGCTCCTCTCGAACCTCGTGGAAGAGGCGCGACGACATTCCGCCTCCCAGCACATGGCTCAGAACCTGAAAGGCCCACCGCCGCTCATCGGAGCGATCGATGCCTCCTCCCCCGATGACGATGTGGGCCTGCTCGGTGTCTCGGCGCACTACCCGGACAATCGGCTCGGGGACCACGGGTCGGTACTCGTGGGGCACGGCGTCCCCCGACCAATCGCCGAACCGCTCCGTCACCTGCTCCACCATCCGGTCATGGTCGACGGATCCTGCGGCGGCGATCACCACAGACCCGGCCCCGTAACGGCGTTTCCAGTATCCGACGATGTCGTCGCTTGACATTCCCCTGATCGACTCCCTGGTGCCGAGGACCGGCGGCTCCAGCGGGTGTCCGGCGAAGACCGCCTGGGAGAACTCCTCGAAGGCGACGTCTGACGGGTCGTCCTCGTTCATGTTGATCTCCTCGACCACAACCTGACGCTCGGCGTCTATCTCTTGTGGCCTGAAGGCGGGGCGCTCCAGCATCTCGGCCAGAACATCCAACCCGGTGGCGAGATCTTGGTCGAGCAGCCGCGCCCAATAACAGGTGTTGTCCTTGGAGGTGAAGGCATTGGATTCGGCACCGATGGCGTCGAAGGTCTCGGAGACCTGCCGCGCCGTCATCTTCTCCGAGCCCTTGAAGAGGAGGTGCTCCAGGAAGTGCGAGGCTCCGGCCTCGTTGGCCAGCTCGTCGCGGGTGCCGGTGTCAACCCAGCAACCCACCGCGATCGAGCGCAGCGAGGGCATGTTCTCCGTGATCACCCGGAGCCCGTTGGGAAGCGTGGTGAGCTGATAGTGCATGGTGAAACCGTAGACCGTTCACAACGATTGATCGATGGCCATGCGACGCCATCCCGACGCGACACCACTGCCCAGAGTGTCGAGCCTCGATAGCGATGGGGCGCCGTCCCCTGCCCGACCTCCTGTGAGACAATGGGCGGCTTATGCAAGGACGGCACCAGACGCTCCTCTCCACCACAGTGGCCGCCGACGAGCGCGCCATAGAACAGGTCGTGGGCAGGTACCAGCGGGTGGCACCAGCCGTCACCAGGTTTGCGAGGTCCCTCTCGGGCAACCCCGACCTGAGAGTTAGGTTGGGCTCCGAGCCGGCGGCCTCGGACGACGAGGTGGTATGCGATCCCCGGATCTTCCAGACCGCCTACGGTCGCAACGCCCCGGTGACGCCCGACGAGGTGGCCCTGGCGTCCGCCCTCCACGAGGTGATGCATCTCGTCACGACAAAGCTCGACGAGAAACGGGAGATACCGGGTCACTGGCCGATCGAAGGCCTGGAGCCGGGGACCGAAACCGACCTCATCACTGCGCTGGAGCACCTCAATCGGCCCGTGGCCGAGGTCCTCTTCTTCGCCCTCGAGGACGCCCGCCAGGAGCGGGGTGGGATGGCGGCATACCCCGGCGCCCGCAGCGTCCTCGACGATCTATATCGGTCGGCGGTGAGCGAGGCGGTGCAGCGATCGGGCTCGCTGGGCCAGCTCGTTCTCGGGTGCTTTCTCCTCACCGGGGGCTATCTCGACCGCGACCTCCTGGAACGGCGTTTTGACGCCAAGGCAGCGCTCGCCCTCGACGACGCCTCCGATGCCTGCGACCGTGCAGCCGTCGCCGATGACCCGTGGGCCGTGGCCGAGCTGGCCCTCGAGGTCGAAGCCATCGCCCGCGCCCACGGGCTCGTCACCGAGGTCCCCGGCTCGGCAACCGCAGGTCAGCGCCGCCTGGCCGGAAAGGAAGACGCCGAGCAGGCTGCCTCGGCGGTGGACAAGGTGAGGATCGTCAGCCCCATCGTCGCCGACGCCGACTCCTACCAGGACACCCGGCGCTCCGGGGAGCAACGGAGCGGCGCCAGCGATCGCAAGGGAAGCTCCGAGTTGGCGAGCGACGCCTCGACGGACCAGATCCTCCGCATCAGCCAGTCTCCCGTCGTCTACCTACCTGACGGCCAAGGGGGGAAGCTCGTTGTTGGGCAGATCCCGGTGAGCTTTGCCCGGTTCGGCGCCGCCGGTCGCGTAGCCATCGCCGGGGCGGCCGGCAGATGGGATGTCGCCCAGCGCCGCGTCTCCGGCGAGCTCTTTCCGCTGTTCGCCGCCAACCAGCGACGAGGTCTCCGCTCCGGTTACGACCAGGGCGACGTGTCCCCACATTCGGCACTCTTCATCGGCGCCGGTCTCTACCAGCGCCTCTACGAGCGCCGTGCCACGAGGACCAGGCGCACGTATGCGGTCTCCCTCCTCGTCGACGCCTCGGCCTCGATGCTCGCCGAGGGCTCTGGGAACGGCCCGGGAGGGACGAGCTGGGCCATGTCGGCGGCGATGCTGGGCGCGTGGACGATGGCTCAGCTTTGTGACGAGCTCCAGATCGATTTCGAGGTGGCGCTCTTCAACAGAGGGTTTGCGGCACGTGCCACCGACACCGAGCAGACCTACCGCAAGGCTCGCACCAGCGCCATTGCCGGTTTGAGGCAGACCCAGGGCGCCGCCGCCGAGCGGCTCACCTCGACGGTGAACCACTATCTGGTCAAACCGTTCGAGCGCAGGTGGCGGGACGCGGACGAGGCCCTCGCCGGTCTTTTCTGGACCGCGGCCCACCCCAAGGAAGCGGCGGCGCGGTCCCGGCGAGAACCTGGGCTCGCTCCGCCGGTTTCGATGTTTGAACGAGCGGCCAACGTCGATGAGTTCAACCTCATCCACGCCGCCGAGCGCATGGGAAGGCTGGGTTCCCAGGTGCGGGTGCTGATGGTGCTCGCCGACGGCATGACGCGAGGGTCGGTTCAGGCGTTGGCACGGTCGGCGCGCGAGGTGGAAGCCGGGGGCACCACGGTGATCGGGATCGGGATCGGCGACCACACCGTCGACGAGGCCTACACCCGCCACGAGGTAGTGGAAAGGCCCTCCGAGCTGGCACGGGCGATGATCGAGGGCACTAGAGGGGCGCTGCGAAGAAGCCTCGCCCTCTCCGGCCTGGACACATGGTGGTTGCGCCCCTCATTCAAGACGAGCCAGGAGGAGAGAGTTGCCTGAGCAAGCGATATTCGAGGATCCGTCGGGCGAGGGCTCCGAGATCGTGTTGGACCGGTTTGAGCTGCCACCCGATGTGCCCGACCTCGACCAGCGTCGCCGCAAGATTCCCGAGCCCGACCCCTATTACGTCGATCTGGGGATGCTGTATCGGTTCGCCCAGATCGAGGAGGTGAGGTCGGGGCCGGCAGAGGGTTATGTTCCGATCCACGTGGCGGTGCGGGGACACATGGGAACCGGCAAGGACCACGACATCGAGCAGTTCGCCGCCGCCCTCGGCCTCCCCTATTACCGAATCCCCCTCACCGGTGAGGTCCGCGACGTGACACTCATCGGCTCTACACGACTGCAGGGTGACGGCAAGGGAGGGACCGAGAGTCGCTGGGAGGACGGTGACATCACGCGGGCCTTGCGTGGCCCCGCCCTCCTCAACCTATCCGAGCTGAATGCCGCTGGAGCCGAGACCCTCTTCGCTCTCCACGGGCTCCTCGATCGCTATGGGGCGCTCGATCTTCCCAATGGCGAAACGATCGCCCTCCGTCCCGACGTCCGGATCTTCGGCACCATGAACCCCACCGATCTGCGTGACTACGCCGGGACCCAAACCCTGAACAAGGCGTTCGCCGACCGTTGGGTGATCTGGGAGAAGTTCTTCCCGGGCGCGGATCAGATCGACCAGATGATCAATCGTCGCTACCCGTCGCTGCGCCCCGAGTACGTCGAGGCCATCTCGCGGCTGGGGGTGGAGATCAACGCTTCGTTCGAGGCCGTCGACAGCGGTACCAGGGTGGAGACTCCGCTGTCGCTGCGCGCCATCCTCGATCGCCTCCCGGTCGGGCTTCGGGTGTTCGGCGACCGGCCCGACCCGCTGCGGCGCTCCTGGGAGGAGTTCGTCCTCCCGCACATCGACCGCTACGACCGGGACCACTACGAGACCGTGTGGAACGCGGTGGTGAGAAAGGGGCCCTCGG
>CAZKFU010000025.1:0-9086 GCA_964552165.1 uncultured Acidimicrobiaceae bacterium | reverse complement strand
CATCGCCATGCAGCGGGCCGGGAGCTGGCTGGTCTCACCATCGGGCTCCACCAGCGGCGGGCCGTTTGGGTTGTGGGCGCTCTACACCACCACCGGGGGCTGGCGAAGCCAGTCGGTTGGCGACTTCAACGGCGACGGCCGAGACGACATCGCCAATTACCACCTCGGATCTGGCAGATGGTGGGTGAATGTCTCCTCGGGAGGCGGGTTCAGCCCTCAGCTCTGGTCCACGTATTCGACGAGGACGGGGTGGTTTCCTCAGTTGGCTGGGGATTTCAATGGGGATGGTCGTGATGATATCGCCAACTATTTCGCGGGGAACGGCACCTGGTGGGTGTCTCGTTCGACGGGGTCGAGTTTCTCCACCAGCCTGTGGGCGACGTTCTCCACCAAGACGGGGTGGACGTCTCGGCTGGTAGGAGATTTCAACGGGGACGATCGCGACGACATCGCCAACTACCACCCCTCCAACGGCACCTGGTGGGTGTCCCGGTCCACCGGCAACGGGTTCGCCACCAGCCTGTGGGCCACCTACTCCACCAAAACCGGGTGGGGGCCCCAACTAGTCGGAGACTTCAATGGGGACGGCCGAGACGACATCGCCAACTACCACCCCTCCAACGGCACCTGGTGGGTGTCCCGGTCGACGGGGTCGAGTTTCTCCACCAGCCTCTGGGCCACCCTCTCTCCCGCCTCGGGGTGGACCCGCCACCTGGTCGGAGACTTCAACGGCGACGGCCGAGACGACATCGCCAGCTACCACTCCCCCACCGGAACCTGGTGGGTGTCCCGGTCCACCGGCAACGGGTTCGCCACCAGCCTCTGGGCCACCTACTCCACCAAAACCGGGTGGAACCCCCAACTCGTCGGAGACTTCAACGGCGACGGCCGAGACGACATCGCCAACTACTACCCCGCCAACGGCACCTGGTGGGTATCCCGGTCCACCGGCACCGGGTTCGCCACCTCGAAATGGGTCGATTGAGCCAAAGCAGGGGTCGGGTATCCTCGCCCCGGTGCTAGGAGTGGTCACCGCGATGTTCTCGCTGCTGCTGGTGGCCACCGGTGCCGCCAAGCTGTGGCGGCCTCACGACACGGCACGGGCCATCCGTGCCGTTGGCCTGCCTTTTGCACTCGCCCTCACCCTGCTTCTGGGAGTCGCCGAGATCGTGGTGGGCGGGCTTGCCCTGGCGGCGCCCTCCGCCTTGGCCATGGGAGCACAGGCGACCCTCTACGGAGCGTTTCTGGTGTGGGTGGTGGTGGCACTCCGGCGAAAGGTGCCACTGGCCAGCTGCGGATGCCTGGGACGGGATGACACGCCGCCGTATTGGGGTCACGTGGTCATCGACGCCTCTGCTGTTCTCGTCTCGGCTGTCACTGCGGTCACCGGCAGTCTGGTCTGGGTGGTGGAGAGCGGGCTCGCCACCGCCACCCACGTCATCCTGGTGGCTGCGGGGGCGTGGATGGCCTGGAACGTCATCGGGGTGGCGGCCACGGCCACGGCGAGACGACCAGCGTGAGCCGGGTTCTGGCCTATGCCACGGCTCGGGCCGAGGCCATCGACCGCCGCCGGTTCCTCATCCGGCTCGCCATGGCCTCCACTGCCCTGGTGGTGGCGCCGATTCGTTTCCTCACCCGCCCGGTGTCGGCACAAACGGCGATCTGCGGCCCGCTGCCTGGTTGCACCGACGGCTACTCGGCCTTTTGCTGCACCATCAACCGAGGGATCAACGCCTGCCCTCCCGGCCATTTCATGGGGGGATGGTGGCGAGCCACCGGCTCCAGCTACTGCTCGTCCGGTTCCCGCTACTACATCGACTGTCATCCCCGGTGCTCATGTTCCTGCGGCTCGGGCAACTTCTGTAGCTCGAGCTGCTGGTCATGCAGCTGCGGCTGCCCCGATACCGAGACCTGTGACCAGCGTCACGCCTGCTGCGCCGTTTTCCGTTACGGGCAATGCAACACCCAGATCGGCTGCTCGGGCCCGGTCACCTGTCGGGTGGTCACCTGCACGCCGCCTTATCAGCTGTTCGACTCGTGCGGAACGACGCTCCTCTCCGACTCGGCCACCGCCAACCAAACCGCCCCCTGCCTGGCGGGTCCGGCATGACCGGCGCCTACGTCGCCATCATCGGTCTGGCCGCACTGGTGGTGTTCCTCTCCATCCTCTGCGTGGCCATCCTCCGCAGCCATGCCGAGATCCTCCGCCACCTCGACCGGCTAGGTATCCGCCTCGACGAGGGCGACTCGGGCTCGCCCCTGGCCCTCTCCCCCAGACGCAGCTCCGCGTTGGCCGCCATCAGCGACATCTCCGGTGTGGACCCCGACGGCAACCCGGTCGTGGTCTCACCGACGACAGGCAGCGACCCGGTGATCGTCGCCTTCTTGAGCACGACCTGCTCCTCGTGCACCGTCTTCTGGGAGGGCCTCGACCAGCCCACCATCCACATCGCGGGGTCACGTCATCGGGTGGTGGTCGTCACCCTGGGGGCATCCGAGGAGAGCCCCACCCGGGCAGCCGCCCTGGCCAGGGGATCGGTAGACGTTGTCATGTCCTCCGAAGCGTGGAACGAGTTCGAGGTGCCCGGCGCCCCCTACTTTGCATTGATCGATCCCACGGTGGGCGAGGTCATCGGCGAGGGAAGCGCCTCGACGATGGAGGCGCTGACAACTTTCCTCGAAGACGCCGCCGGCGACCGCCGATGGGATCAGCGTCAGACAATCAGCGACCGGACCGATGCCGACCGGGAGCGGATGATCGACGAGGAGCTGAGACGGGCCGGGATCCTCCCCGGCGACCCCAGCCTTCACCCCCCGACCGACGAGCAAGAGGAGGGCTGATGCCGCGCGAAGAGCTGGCCCGGCCCCTCGACCTCAACGAGATCCACATGGAGGGAGTGCGGCTGCGGGTGCCGCCGGGCTGGGAAGGGCGAATGAGAAAGTCCGCCGTCGACGAGGGCGGCAGCGCCCACCCCGTGACCCACGCCGCCACCGTCCCCCTGCTCCCCACCCGGGGTGACTACGGAAGCGGGGTGGTCGAGCAGCTGGGGCCGACAGACCTCTTTGTCAGCCTGGTCGAGTTCGGGCCCGAGGCCGCTGGCACCGCCCTCTTCGCCGAGGTCAACGAGTTCCCACGGTCGATCGACCCCCGACGCCTCCAGCCCAACCAGCTCCAGCGTCTCATCCCCGGCCAGGCAGGAGCCCAGACCTTCTTCACCTATCGGGGCAGGCCCTTCTGCCTCTACGTGGTCGTTGGGTCGGTGGCCCGACGTGCCGACCTGGCGGCGCGGGCCACCGAGGTCCTCGATGCGTTGGAGATCACGCCATGAGGCGAAGTTGGATCGTCGTGACGATCGCCGCCGCCGCCGCCATTTCTCTGCCTGCGGCGGCGGCGCCTACCGTCGACATCTCCTACCTCGAGTACGTGCCCTCGGCGTCCACTTTCCGCGTGAAGCGCCTCCCCGTCTCCGGATCCTCCATACAGGTGTCGACGAGGTCGGCCATCACCCCTCCCTCCTACTCACCCGACGGGAACCGGATCGCCTTCAGCGGTGGTGTTGGGAACGCCACCTTGGGCTTGTACGCCATATTCACCGTCGGCCTCAACGGCTCCGGTCTCACCCAGGTGACGCCGGGATCGTTCGCCGAGATGGATCCGACATGGTCGCCCGACGGCTCCACCATCGTCTTCTCCCAGAACACCGGCGGAAGGTACAACCGGTCGTCGTGCTGCCGATTGGCGAGAGTCTCGGCGTCTGGTGGGTCCGTGACCGCCTTGACCAGCCACGTGGGCGCAGTTCGACCCGACTACTCGCCGACTGGCAGCCTGATCGCCTACGACAACCCAACCGGAGTGTGGACCGTCTCCTCCAGCGGAGGTACCCCCACCCTCATCACCTCGGGGGGATGGGACGCTTCCTTCTCCCCTGACGGATCAGCTATCGCCTTTGTGACGAGATCCGGCTCCACCACTCTGATCCGTACCGTTTCCACCTCGGGTGGCTCGCCGACCACGATCTACTCCACCTCCTGTCAGATCGAAGACCTGGCGTGGCGGGGCAACGGAGTCTGGTTCTTGGAGTTCGACGGTCTCGGCTACGAGGGCAGAGCGAACGTGTCGGTGAGGCGAATCGGAGCATCTGGACCAGTGACCGAGTTGACATTTTCCACTCGCGTTGCCGGGCTGACCATCCCCAGAGGCGATCCTGCCGTCCACCTCGTAGGGCGCTTCGACGCCGGCCAGACCTCGGACATCGCCGTTCTGCAGGCTGGCAGGAGACTCGTGCTCCTATCCGGCGGCTCATCGTTCTCCACTGCGGATTGGGGGGCTCTGACCCCGGAGGTCGGCTGGTCTCGTCACCTCGCCGGTGACTTCGATGGGAATGGCCACACCGATGTCGCCGGCTATCGACCCGATGGAACATGGCGAGTGGCCGTGTCTTCGGGTTCTTCCTTCTCGACCTCGATCTGGTCCACGTATTCGACGAGGACGGGGTGGTTTCCTCAGTTGGCTGGGGATTTCAATGGGGATGGTCGTGATGATATCGCCAACTATTTCGCGGGGAACGGCACCTGGTGGGTGTCTCGTTCGACGGGGTCGAGTTTCTCCACCAGCCTGTGGGCGACGTTCTCCACCAAGACGGGGTGGACGTCTCGGCTGGTAGGAGATTTCAACGGGGACGATCGCGACGACATCGCCAACTACCACCCCTCCAACGGCACCTGGTGGGTGTCCCGGTCCACCGGCAACGGGTTCGCCACCAGCCTGTGGGCCACCTACTCCACCAAAACCGGGTGGGGGCCCCAACTAGTCGGAGACTTCAATGGGGACGGCCGAGACGACATCGCCAACTACCACCCCTCCAACGGCACCTGGTGGGTGTCCCGGTCGACGGGGTCGAGTTTCTCCACCAGCCTCTGGGCCACCCTCTCTCCCGCCTCGGGGTGGACCCGCCACCTGGTCGGAGACTTCAACGGCGACGGCCGAGACGACATCGCCAGCTACCACTCCCCCACCGGAACCTGGTGGGTGTCCCGGTCCACCGGCAACGGGTTCGCCACCAGCCTCTGGGCCACCTACTCCACCAAAACCGGGTGGAACCCCCAACTCGTCGGAGACTTCAACGGCGACGGCCGAGACGACATCGCCAACTACTACCCCGCCAACGGCACCTGGTGGGTATCCCGGTCCACCGGCACCGGGTTCGCCACTTCACTATGGGCGTCGCCATGAGGGCCGATGTCCTAACCCCACTAGCCTCACTCTGGCCAAGGAGACAGCTATGACAGCACTAATGATCATCGGTCTCGTCACCGCAATTGGAGCCGCGGTGAGGGGCAACTGGTCACCTTGCGGCGAGTCTCTCCAGGCACAGATCCACCCCCTAGGTGAACACAGCCGCGGCAACGTGTGGGGTATCACCGTCGGCGCCTTCACCTTCGGGTCGATCATTGCCGGTGCCACGCTCACTGGGGCTATGGGGGCGCTAGGTGGGGCGATAGCCTCCGGCCTCGACACCTCGGCCGTGGTCCTGGCGGCGGGAGTCCTCGCTCTGGCGGCAGGTGTGCTCGACCTTTCCCCTCTCACGCCATGGACTCCCCGCCGTCAGGTCAACGAGAACTGGATCGGTCGCTATCGGGGTTGGGTGTACGGGACCGGCTTTGGTATCCAACTCGGGCTCGGCTTCGCCGTTTTCGTGATGAGCTGGGGCTACTACGCCATGCTGGGGATTGCCCTGCTCACCGCGTCACCACTCGCCGGTGCCTCTCTCGGCGCTGCCTTTGGATTGGGTCGCGGCATCCTCCTCTATCTGTCTCGCTGGATCACCAGCCCGGAGCGCCTGGCGGTCTTCCACCAGCGAATGGCGGCGCTGAAGGCACCCGTGTTCCGCGCCACCGCCCTTGTCACCGTGGCTGCTGGTTCGCTCGCCTTCCTCTGAATTCGGTCGCTACGCCTTTCTCAGGGCGCAAGGGTCACCTCGTACTCTCGGACCACGTCGACTTCGTCATCCTCGGCAGAGTACGAGAAGACCCGGAGCGTCCCAGGCTGTAGCTGATCGATGTCAAATGGGATCGTCACATCGAAACCGCCCCAGGGGAAGCCGAGTCCTTCGTCTGTGTTCATCACGAACTCGGGAGAGGCGATCACTTCTCCGGAAGCGTCGAGGATCTCGAGCCCGAACACTCCCTCGAACGCCGCGGCCACTCCGGTTATGCGCACCGGGGAGCTCAGGACCGAGCCCCACGCCGGGTCGTCGACCATGATCAGAGGCACCAGGTCGAGGTAGTCAACCCGGCTCACCGGGTCTTCTAGCAACAGCCCTTCGCCACTGAACACAGTGACCGGATCGCCGTCGAGCTGGAAGGCGACACGATCGACCGTCTCGAACCGGGTCAACGTGAACACCACTTGGGCGAGACGAGACGACATCGAGAAGCTCCCCCCACCCGACTCGAACTCGCGGGAGAGGTCAACGGTGGCAAGCCCGTCAGTGATGTCCAAGCCCAGGATGAGGGTGCCGTCGGGGACGGACGAGGAGAGGCCCGAGCTCTCTTCATCCGCCGTCGGCCCGGCGACCAGCGCCTCCAGGGACGCCCTGGCCACCGCTGAGGTCTGGGGAACAGTCCTCACCGCGGGCACCAGGAATGGACCCTGACGAAACTCTGCGCTGTCGGCCAAGAAGTATGCCACGACTTCCATCTCCGCCACTGGGACCGTGGGTCCATTCGCCTCGGTCGTGGTGGTGGTATCGGGCATCGGGGCAGTCGTGGTGTCGCCCGGCGGCCGGGTGGTGACCGGATCCCCAACGACGGCGCCGCCGCACGCTCCCACGGCCAGGGCAAACACAATCAGCAGTAGTCGGCGCATGATGATCTCCTATCTCATTGCATTCCGTCCTGCCAGGATCGGAGGCACACGTATCAGAAGCATCACGATCAGGTAACGGTCCCGTCACAGCGTCGCACCCCGGCCATCACTGTGCTGACGATAGCCCTGGTCGGCATGACACCCGGCGCGACCACAACGACCTATGGTGACCCGGCGCCGAGTGGGTGGGTTCTGACTCTTAGGGAACCACAGAATGTCACTCAACGTTGGGGTGAGGTCTGCCGATCCCGTGGAAGTCGTTTTGGAGGGTTTGGTCATGCTCGAGGTTTGTGTCACCTGTCGGGTGGCCCCAAGGACGGTCGCGTTGGAAATCGATGCCGCGTAGATCCGTCCTCTATCTCACCCTCATCGTTGTCTTCACCGTCGTCGGCGGTGGCCAGCCCGCAGGCGCATATTCGGCGACACCGAGGGACTTCAACGACGACACCTGGGCCAGCGGTCTTACCGATCTGCGATCGAACGACATGGGCAACTCTGTGGTTGTGGACACAGGATTCAATGGGTCGGGGTTGGAGGTGAACATCCCCAAGGGCGCCTTCCGCGGGGTCGGACCGTTCGACCGCCTCCCCGAATCGGCATCACAGGCGTGGTATCGATATCACATCCAATTGCTCAGCTTCGATACCAGGTCGTCAGGAAAGCTTCCAGGGCTATCAGGCATTTACTCGCACACCGCAAAGGGCTGTTCCCCCTCAAAGCCCGGCGCACCGGGGTGGTCGGCTCGCGGCCTGTTCGGAGCGGCCGGCTCCGTAAGAGCGCCGGCGGGACAGGTTCCCATCGGGATTTATCTCTACCACCTGAACCAGCCCGGACCCTGTGGGGAGGCCCTGTACTGGGAGAACAGCAGCCTCCAGCCCGGCCGCTGGCACTGCATCGAGGGTCATGTCAAGCTCAACACACCGGGCGGCAACGATGGACTCGTTCAAGGATGGCTCGATGGCACGATGCGGTTCTCACGAAACGGGCTGGCGTTTCGCCGTGGCACCGAGGCTGGAGTCGGCATCCGCGAGATGTGGCTCGACGTGTACTACGGAGGAAAGCGCCCCACTCCCAACCCACTTCGACTTGTCATCGACGAGGTCGCCGTCTCCACGGACGGGCGGGTGGGCTGCCTCGACTCCTACACCGACCTGGTCGGGTCGTTCGACGGTGGAGCACAGGCTGCCATCGCCACCTATGCCCCGGACACCGGGAATTGGATGGTGAACAGGTGGGAAGGGCATGGGTTCCGCGCCGAGACTTGGGCGAGTTTTTCGACAAAGGCGGACTGGACCGCACACCTCGTGGGGGATTTCAGCGGGAACGGCAAGGATGAGATCGCCAGTTACCACCCCACCAATGGAGCATGGTGGGTCTCGAGCTCCGCCGACACCGGCTTTGCTACTACCAGGTGGGCGACGTTCAACTCCAAGTCAGGCTGGGGCACCCAGCTCGTGGGGGATTTCACCGGTGACGGTAGGGACGAGATCGCCAGTTTTCACCTGGGTAACGGAACGTGGTGGGTTTCCGGCTCGACAAGCCCCAGACCCGACCCTCTCAAAGGCAAAGCCAGATGGATCGACAAGCTCACAGGTGACAGCTCGGGGAGCACCAGATTCTTGCCCACGCACTTTCATGCGACGGGTCTGCCGCTATACGCTCAGCCAGCGGACGGAGGTTTCGCCACCAGCCGGTGGGCGGCCTTCAACACCACCACCGGGTGGTCGAGTCAGGTCGTGGGCGACTTCAACGGTGACGGCAAAGACGACATCGCCAACTACCACCCCGGTTCCGGCACGTGGTGGGTCAGCACTTCAGATGGTGACCGCTTCACCAGCAGCATTTGGGACTCCTTCTCTACAAGTTCCGGGTGGTCCAGTCATCTGGTAGGCGACTTCAACGGCGACGGGATGGACGACATCGCCAACTACCACCCCGGTACCGGGACCTGGTGGGTCAGTGTCTCCACCGGCAAAGGGTTCAACACCGGTCGGTGGGCAACCTTCACCACTCGCGCCGGGTGGACGACCCAGCTCGTGGGTGATTTCACCGGTGACGGCAAGGACGACATCGCCAACTACCACCCCGGTTCCGGAAGCTGGTGGGTAAGCATTTCGGACGGTGGCGGGTTCACCACCGACAGGTGGGCGAACTTCAACACCACCACCGGATGGACCAGCCAGGTCGTCGGCGACTTCAACGGTGACGGCAAAGCCGA